>JAYGGC010000021.1:0-11101 GCA_046581525.1 Roseibacillus sp.
GCTTGCGGATTTCACATCTTCCGATGACAGCTTTGTCGAGGTGGACGAGGCTGGGCAGTTCACGGTGGGAATGAAGAGGGGAGAGGGAGTCATCGTGGTCCGCTACATGGGGAAGGTGGCCATTACGATCCTGACCGCGCCACCAAGTCGGTTGCTGCCCGCGGATCACTACGCCCAGATTCCACGCCACAATTTCATCGATGAACACGTCATCGCGCGCTGGGCCGAGTTGGGCTTGTCACCATCTGATTTGTGCAGCGACAGCGAGTTTATCCGTCGTGCTTCCCTTGACCTGACCGGGACGCTGCCCAGCGTTGAGCGGGTGGTGTCGTTCCTCGCTGACAACGCAGCGGACAAGCGTCAGCGCCTCGTGGACGAACTGCTCACGGATGCGAACTGGGCTGATCGCTGGGCGCTGGTGTGGATTGATCTGCTGCGCCCCAATCCCGATCGGGTGGGAGTGAAGAGCGTCTACGTGCTGGACCAGTGGTTGCGGGCGAGCTTGCGGAAGAACATGCCCTACGATCAGTTCGCACGAGAGATTCTCACCGTTACAGGCAGCACCCATCGGACGGGTCCGGCTGTCATCTTCCGCGACCGTCGTGCCGCCGCCGACCTGACAACCTCGATGAGTCAGGTATTCATGGGAGTGCGCCTGGAGTGCGCAAGGTGTCATCAGCATCCGAACGAAAGCTGGAGCCAGGAGGACTTCTATCAGCTGGCAGCCTACTTCGGCGAGGTGGGACGGAAGGGGACCGGTGTTTCTCCGCCCATCTCGGGCAGCCCGGAATTCGTCTTCCACAAGCCGGGTGGCAGCGTGAAACATCCGGTCACCGGCGAAGTGATGGCCCCTGCTCCACCAGCGGGCGTTAAGATCGAGATCGAGTCCGGGCGTGATCCCCGCGAAGTCCTGGCAGATTGGCTGGTCGCTCCCGGGAATCCGTTTTTTGCCCGGGCCCTCGTGAATCGTGTCTGGGGTGCCATGATGGGGAGTGGGATCGTCAATCCGGTCGATGACATGCGCACCTCGAATCCGCCGGCCAACCCGGCGCTGCTTGAGGCCCTGGCGCGCGACTTTGTTGAGAATGGCCATGACTTGAAGCAGCTCATGCGGCGCATCGCAAATTCGCGGGTCTACCAATTGAGCTCCACTCCGAACGAGACCAACGTCAAAGACACGCGGCAGTTCTCGCGCGCCTACCGCCGGAGACTCTCGGCGGAAGTCATGACCGACGCGATCGCGGACGTGACCGGAGTGCCGAACAGCTTCCAGGGCATGCCTGCGGGAGCGCGGGCCTTGCAGACTTGGAATTTCAAACTGGCCTCCGATACCCTTGATGCCTTCGGCCGGCCTGATTCGAGCGAGGATTGTCCCTGCGAACGCAACCTGGGGGGGAGCGTGGTGCAGGCCCTGCACCTGATGCATGCCGATGGCTTGCAGGGGAAGCTCGCGGACAAGCGTGGACGAATCGCGCGGCTGGCTTCGAGCGGGCTGGAGGAAGGAAAACTCGTGGATGAGCTCTATCTCGCGGCCTTGGCGCGCTTTCCCACTAAGGAGGAGCGCGCGATCGCCGTAGAACAATTTGGGAAGCCCGAGGCCCGCAGGCAAACCGCAGCCGAAGACATTCTCTGGGCCCTGATCAACTCCGCCGAGTTTGTCTTCATCCACTGAGAGCAATGAGTAATCTTCACATCAACTGCGACGGCCGGGGGCGGCGCGACTTTCTCAAGCTGGGAATCGGCTCTGCTGCGGCGGGTCTCGGATTCTCGCAATTGATGAGCCTGCGCGCGGAAGCAGCGCAACGCGCCGGGAAGGCCAGTGCGGATGAGGTGCGCTGCATCCTCGTCTGGCTCGACGGTGGGCCCACCCATCACGAAAGCTTCGATCCCAAGCCCGACGCACCCAGGGAGGTGCGCGGTGAATTCGGCACGATCCCGAGCAAGATTCCCGGCGTGCACTTTTCGGATTGCGTCCCGAAGTTGGCCGCGATTGCGGACAAGTTCACAGTGGTGCGTTCGATCTGCCACAAGGATCCAAACCACGGCGGGGGGAATCACTACATGATGACCGGAGCGCCCACTCCGGTGCCGGTGAACTGCGGCGCCTTTGTCAGTTTTCATCCCTCCTTCGGCTCGGTCGTTTCGCATGCGCGGGGAGTGCGCGAGGGATTGCCGGCCTACATGTCCCTGCCCAAGCAGTCGCGCTCGGGCGGTCCGAACTTCCTCGGCGCGGAACACGCACCCTTCATTGTGGGCGGTGATCCCAACCAAAAGGGCTTCCGCGTGCGTGACGTGGTCCTGCCCAAGAATGTGAGCGAAGGTCGGGCCAGGTCGCGCCGGGAACTTCGTGCTTCGCTCGATCGCCTCATCCGCATTCACGAAAAGGAAGCGCAGGATCCCACCATCGCCTTCGACAGCTTCTACCAGCAGGGAATCGACCTGATTACTTCGCCGACTGCACAGGCGGCCTTCAATATCGATGCCGAGCCTGACAAGGTTCGCGAACGCTATGGCCGTCATCAACTGGGGCAACGCATGCTGATGGCGCGGCGCCTGGTGGAAGCAGGGGTATCCTTCGTTACCTGTTACTACGGCGGCTGGGACCACCACCGGAAGATTTTCGACGGACTCAAGAGACACGTGCCGCCGCTTGATCAGGCCTTGGCGGCGCTCATCACTGATCTCGATGAGCGCGGGATGCTCGACACGACCCTTGTGATCGCGCTGGGTGAATTTGGCCGCACTCCGAAGATCAACGAGCGCGGGGGACGCGATCACTGGCCGCACGCAATGTCGGTCTTGCTCGCCGGAGCCGGAGTGCCCCGGGGACAGATTGTGGGCGCCACCGATCGCGACGGCGCCTACGCCTCGGAGCGCATCTATTCGCCCGAGGATTTTGCGGCCAGCCTCTACGCCAAGCTCGGCATCGATCCGAAACTGGTTCTGCACAAGAGCGACGGGCGGCCGGTGCAACTGGTCAATGGTGGTCAGCCGATCCCCGAATTGTTCGCGTGAGGGTCCGTGCCTCCATCGGGTGGGTGATCGTCCTGGTGATCGCCGCTCTTGGTGCGTCGGCGGAGAAACCGAAAATCGATGGGATCTTCCCGGCCGGGGGTCAGCGCGGCACCGAGTTTGACGTTTCGGTGACCGGCACGATCAAGCCGTGGCCCCTCCAGGCGGTCTGTGATGATCCACGAATCACGTTTGCGCCGAGCGAGAAGGAGAAGGGCAAGTACCGCGTGAAGGTCGCGGCCGAGGTGGAAGCTGGAGCGTATCTTGTGCGTTTCTTCAACAAGGATGGTGCCACCGATCCGAGACAGTTTGTGGTAGGGCTTCATCCCGAGCGTGCGCAGAGCGGGACGGAGTTGATGACGATTCCCGCCGACGAGTTCCCGCTCACCGTAAACGGCAAACTTGATTCCGCGGGAGACGTTGATCGCTTTGCCGTCAAGCTGCAGAGGGGACAGGTGCTGGTTGCCGAGGTTGCCGCTTACGCGATGGATTCACCGCTCGATCCGCTCCTGCATGTGCGCGGGCCGCGCGGAGAGCAACTGGCCTTCAACCACGACGCCACCGGTCTCGGGCTTGACCCGCGGCTGGTCATCATGGCGCCTGAGGAAGGGACTTATGAGGTTCAACTCTCCGCCTTTGCCTATCCTCCGAAAGCGGACATCCGGTTCACCGGGGGGGCGTCCTCGATCTATCGCCTCACCTTCGGCCACCGGCCGCCCACCATCGATCTTCCCGCCCCTCACGAAGCGAAGGGCGAAGAACCGCAGGCGATCAGGATTCCCGCGACGATCAGCGGCACCATTGATCCCGCCGGTGACACCGATCGCTATCGATTCACCGCGAAGAAGGGCGAGGTCCTGCGTTTCGAAGTTGCCGCGGCGGAACTTGGCTCCTGGATGGATGCCGTCCTGGTGATCAGGGACAGCGCGGGCAAGGAGCTGAAGCGGCAGGACGACATCGACAGCAAAACGCAGCACGACGTCGCGCTCGACTGGACCGTGCCCGCCGACGGCGAGTTCATCGGCGAAGTGCTCGACCTGAATCGCGAGGGAGGGAGCGAGATTGCCTATCAGTTTCGCACTTCGAAACCCGCAGCCCACTTCATGCCCAGCGCGAATAGTGGGGTCTACGCGATCACGGGCGGAGCTAAGCTTGAGATCGCAGTGAAGGTGGCACGCCGTTACGGGCACAAGGGGGAGCTGGAAGTCGGTATCGAGGGATTGCCTCCCGGGGTGACGGCGGCTTCGGTCGTGGTTTCCGACAAGGGAGAGGCCAAGCTTGGACTTGAGGCTGCGGCCGATGCCTCTCCGGCCAATGTTCCCATCACGATTTGGGTGGGCCCAGTGGGTGAGGTGGAGAAGCGGGTGCGCTGCCGCTTCGATCTGAAGGGCGCCGCCGCCGACGCAGGCGACCTCCTCATCAACCACACCGAGCGCGGCTGGTTGACGGTGATCGCCAAGAAGTGAGCCCGAAGTCTATTTCCCGGTGACGTCGTAGCAGAAGACGAGGTCCTGGTCGCGGAGGTAGAGTCGCCCGCCGATCACGACCGGGTGGGTCCAGACTTTACCGCGGGTTCCCTGGCGCAGGCTGGTCTCCTGGGGGAGAGTGAAGCGACCGTGCTCCTTGAAGCCTGCGGGCGAGGCTTCCACCAGGAAGACCGAGCGTTCGCCTTCATCGAGACAGTAGAGCATCCCGTCGGCATAGTGCACGGCGCCCTTGTTTTTGCCCTGGCCCCTTTCGGACCACTTCTTTTCGCCGCTCTTGAACTCCTGGCAGACCAAACCGCCCGCGTTGGAGAATCCGTAAACGTGACCGTCCACCAGGATGACCCCGCCGTGGTGATTGGTTATCGTCTTGTTCTCCCAGACATCCTCGGCCTCACCGCCGTCGATCTTGACCAGTTTGCAGCCCGCGCCGTAGCCGGAGGTGGCATAGACGTGACCGTCCTGGTAGATGGGGGTCGGGATCACCGCGGTTCTTCCGTTCGGCCACCGGGCCTTCCACAAGACCTTGCCATTCTCGGCGTCCACCCCAGCCAGGGTCTTCATGAACAATTGGATGTAGTGTCGTTTTCCTTTCACGTCCGCGATGATCACGGAGGAATACTGCGCCCCGTCGGTGAGGTCCTCGCTTTGCCAGATCGTCTTGCCGGTCTTCTTGTCGAGGGCGACGATCGCTCCGTCACTCCCACCAGGAGTGACAATGACCTTCTCGCCATCCACCAGCGGGGACTCGGAGTATCCCCAGCCCGGGATTTTTCCGCCGAAGTCGCTGACCAGGTTCTTGTTCCATTTCTTCGCTCCGTCCCTGGCACTCACACAGCCGAGCTCACCATTGGCATTGATGGCGTAGACAAGCCCATCACTCACGGTGGGTGCCCCCCGTGTGCCGGCCCCCCAAGAGGTGTTGTAGCCCTTCTCGGGATCGTTCCCAATTTCGGTGGCCCATAGCTCCTTGCCACTGGCCGCATCGAGGCAAATGATCTCGGACTTCCGCTCGCGACTACCGGTGTAGTAGAGACGACCGCCCACCACCGCGGGCGAGCTGTATCCCTTGCCGCACTCCTTGAAGGTCCAGAGCAACTTGGGGCCACCTTCCGGCCACTCCTTGAGAAGTCCCTTGTCGGGCGAGAGGCCATCCCGGTTTGCTCCCCGCCAGGTCGGCCAGTCGGTGCCGCCCGTTCCTGTTCCCGTCACTCCACTCGCAGCCGCTCCCTTGGCGAACTCCTGGTCTGCGGCAATGAGTCGTGCGAGAGGAACATCCACCGTCCTCCCGGTCGAGAGCTTCAAGGTCACCGAGGTCCCCTTCAGCCCAACAAAGTCGGCCTCGAGGGTCTTCCCGGACTTGGCGTCCGTCCAAGTGCGGGCTTCCGATTGATCAAGAAAGGATCCGACGACCATCGCCACGGCGACGAGGGAAGTGAGTGTTTTTGTTCTCATGAAGATTGGAGTGTGTGAGGGGGAGAGTTCGGGGGCAGGTTCGGCTGAGGCTGAAGGCAATATCCCCAGCGCTCAAATTCCAATTACGTTCAATCTCGGGATTTCTGTAGGGAGAATCCGTCGGAACGGTGGAAACAGGCGATCTAGAGCGGTTTTGGTGTCATTTGACGGGGCGGGAAATCAGCACCTGGTTGCATCGATGTTCGAAGCCCTGGGTATCCAGATCCTCGCAATCCTCGTGAACCCGTCATTTTGGCGGCAGTCAGTTTTCGATAAGCGGCTGAAATGACAATGCCGAGCATACGTCGGTGGTGCGAAGCGCGTCACTTGGCGCTTCTCCACGCGAATGCCTAGCCTACCATGTTATCCCAAGAATGAATGCTGGCAGAACATCATGAACTCCATGAGAAAAAACTATTTGCTCCTGAGTGCGCTCTACCTCTTAGCAACCCTCTTGACCGTTCAGGGAGCAGACTCCCTGGTTGACCTCAGTGAACCCGCCCAACTTCGACTGCAGCGGCCAATTCTGATTGCTCATCGGGGAGGAGTAGTCACCGCCACCGCTCCGGAATGTTCTCTGGCCGCCATCAAGCTTGCGGCGAAGAACGGTTTTTCCATGGTGGAACTGGATATCCAACGCAGCCAGGACGGGGTAGCGATTGTCTTTCACGACGAAACTCTGAAACGAGCATGTGGCCTCAAGGGGAAGATCGCGGATTACCCCGCCGCGAAGCTCTCTGAAATTCTGTATTCCGGGACCAAGCAAAAAGTCGTCAACTTCAACCAGGCCCTCGCCCTGTGCTCTGAACTTCGACTGGGAGTGATGTTGGATTTGAAATCCGGGCTGGAAGACGAGGCCTTTCTGGAATTGATCGACCAGGACATCATCCGTCACAAACTGAGCAAGGCCGTCCTCTCAATCTCCAGCACGCCGCAAGCTCGAACGAGCTTGAAACATGTCATGTTTAAACCCACCGCGGAACAAATGACCCTGTTTCGCCGAGGTGAAAAGGTGGAGTTGAAGGGCACATTCTGGTTTGGCTTGCCGAAGGCGCTCCCCACCAAGGACGTCTCCCGCCTTCAGGCGATGGGAGCTTATGTCTTTCCCGCGATCAATACCTTCCGATATCCCAAGAAGGGAGACCGCGAATTGGCCGGAAAGGACATCGAGCGGTTGCGTTCAGCGGGTGTCGATGGATTCCAAATCGACTCCGTTTACGCGGACCTCTTGAAGGCCCGGTAACGGGTGCTCAACAACGTCGGGACCGCAAAATGAAATGAGATGATCCCACCTTGATCGAAGGGAATCTCTCAACTTTCCTCTGGTATCACCATTGCCGATCCCTGACATTCCTATTTGCTTCTGGGAGCTCCTGAGATCAAAGTTGAGGTTTGAAGACGGCCCAATTGCCCTTGTTGCTCTGTGGAATTGTCGTCCTGCCTTCCCTCCTCCGTGGCGGGGCAGACCGCGACGAACTGAGCCGCGAGTTCAAAGAGACCATCATGCCGTTTGTGAACACCTACTGCGTTGGTTGTCATTGAACGGAGAAACCCAAGGCCAAGTTTGATCTGAGTCCCTACTGAAGTGGTCCTGCTTCCGTTGCCAATACAACCTGGATTAATTCGGCATCCCCTTTACTCAATTCCATCCTGAAACGTGACTTATTTGCAGCATGTGTAAATTTTCGTTCTTCCCATTTTCTCTTTTCTTTATTCATGTGGAGAATGGATTTCACCTTACCTGAAAAATTTAATTTCACTTCATGCCCTGACGCAATGTCACGATTTCCTAATACAATAAAATGCTCACCTCCGCTACCTTCAAAGACCCCCATAACGATGTGCTCACCTTCAGGCAGCACCCAATAGTCGGCAGGAGCCTTGGCGGTGCTAGTGGGTAAGGGATCGGTATGATAAACAGCCAATGATCTGGCATGGGTTAAACTCGGGCTGAAGGAGACAATGGTATTATTGATGCCTGAGACCTCTCTGCCTATGTCTGATAATGGAGGAGGCTCGGTTGCGACAACCTTGTGGATGTCAAACATGGTCCAGCCTACCCACCACTTGAATGCCTTGATTCCATAAGCAAGGCTCATTGATACGGTCTGTCGCATCTTGATGACATTGTCTCCATGAACGTGCACGAACCTGAAAACAGGTATGCCTCCCGCCGCGATAGACATGCGTCTATAATACTCGAGGAAATGAAAATGCAGGTGTGCCTGGCGTTGCCAATGATAATCATAATACTCCAGCATTCTTGGGCGAACTGCATCGAGGAAGAACTCTATCCCCCCGTATTGGGAATAGGTGGTAAACTCAGTGGGATGAACCGGATCTATGGCCTCATATTTTTGCCGTATTGTGCCAAAATGAGGAAAACTTGAGGGTTTTCGGCGGTCGCTCATATAATAGGAAATGACCGTTTTCTCGTCCTTCAGGGCATGGGCTGTCCATGGGGTGACTCCATGCATCAGCATGTAAACTCCTGCTTTCTTTGATTTGTCAAAGTCCGCTAAACTCCCTTCCAGTCCGTTAAAGTTCGCTTTTCTCATGGTTACAAAAAGATTGTCCAACCCCACGCGCGGACCTACCCAGCTGGGGGAAAGGAATGAAATTAATGCCGGCATTTTGAAAGGCCCGGGCAAGGCTTCACGGACTTTCTTTTCATAGGGGCCAATGCCAAAAACCTCACTGGTCCTCTGCTTCGGGTAGACTTCCAGTCGCTGGATTTCCCCGTCACGGTATACCAACTCCACCCCCAGGCCTGTTATGCTGTCGATCCTGAAATCAATGTCCCGATCAGCGGGCCACCCGGGAAGCACGCACACGCGCTTGCCTGTCGCCTCAATGAGCATCGAGCGCAATGAATCCACAAAAGAATCGACCCCGTTCTTTACTGCTGGCAATCGAGAAAAATCTGACCCCCAGAAACCGGGAAACCGAGAACCCCTGGCATCAGGTTCCAGCAATGGCTTGGCGAGTTTAAGGGCATTGGCAATTACCTGTTCGGATCGTTTACCTGGCCAATACGATATTGGACCTTCCGGGATCTCAGAGTTTTGGACGGTTTCGGGAATGAGAGAATGCGGCCCCCGTCCACTGCAGGCACTTAAATACCGCCTTAATACAAGGGCCCTCGAGATTTCAGGACCGTTCTCAATGCCACGAAGAAAAATACTGCCCCTGTTCCAGAATTTTTTCCATGCCTGGATTTGGGCGGTGACGGCACCGTTGACATCAACCTTGGCAACGGCTTCAGCGACCTTCTCCGGTTTTTCATTTTCCTTCGCGGGAACGAAATGAACCTGTAAGTCAAAGGCTGTCCCTGGATCAACAGCCTGCAGATGGTTGTCCTTGACCTCCATCCCGTCACAAAGAACCACGAGCACATCCTTGGCATTGGTTTGAAAGATTCGTTTCGTTCCCTGAAACGCGATGGTGTTCCCCTCCTTAGTATCAAGGAATACTTTTAAAGGGACGGGGATCGTGCTGCGAAACTGCAAATGTAAGATGTCCCGCGTTGCATCCACAAAAAATGAGTAGGACGCTCCTTGCGCTTCCCTGATATTTTTCACCACCACCTCAGCGTAATTGAAGCGAAGCATTTGCCGGAACGCATCCGGCGATGTTTTAAGGCTGGGGTCTAGTTGGAAGCGCAGTGAACCTATGCTTCTTACAGGGCCTTCCGGGTTTGAGGAGTGTGCCAATGAGACACGAACGTCACCACCCTTTTCAGTCCAGATATTGGCGAGCAATGATCCATTGCCGATCGGCATGGCCTCCTCGCTCCCAAGAGAAGGACTGGTCCATGTAATGTTTGTCGCAGACACAGGGTCGGGTCCACGATCAATGGTCGGGGGATTTGCCGGGGCCAGTGCCACTAGATCAGAATCACTGAGCTTTTCATCAAGGATCAAGACCTCGGTTGCCCCTGGATTCGGTCCCCCGTGGGAATTTAAAAAACGCAGGGTAAGCTTTTTTGCTTTTTGTCTTTTGAATGAAACGCGTTGGCCGCCATGTATTTTTTCAAATGTTCCCTTGGCTACTGGAACTGCATTGCCATCAATAAAAAGTTCGTAATCCTTGAAGCATTCTTCCAGCAACCAGGAAGTCCGGCCAAAATAAATCAGTTCCTGTAAAGAGACTGGATTCTCCCACTCGAAGACTAGTTCCCCTTTATCATTTGCCTCCTCGCCATTGACAGCCCATGACTTGGCTCCTTTGTCCGGGGGAAAGAATTCAAAGTGCTGGCACAGGGCCGGGGCAATTCTCCCGTCAGCAATTGCGGTGGCCAGTAATTCCTGCGCCTTGAGTTCTGAGGAAGCGGTAATTTTAGCCTGCGATGCGAGGTTTATGTATTGAACTTTTTCGGCTAAACAAAGTCCGCCCAATGAATAGCAAGCCAGCAAGAGAGAAAAAACTTTCATGGGCAAGATGTAACTGAAAATGCAAATCAATGGAAGGCTTTGCCTCATGACCGTGGCTGATTGCTAGGGATTTCCTTTTCCAGCCCTGATTTCCTTGTGCTTCACGGGCGGGGGCAGGTGGGGGTGCAAGGCTAGGACGATTGGAAAACCCTGGGGAGACTCCGATACAACCTCAGACTGCCGTTACTCATCATCAGCATCATACCTGATGATGAATCTTTCCGCTCCCGTCCGAGAAGATCTTTGGGAACTCCCCGCAAGCCAAGGAGCCCCCGGCAGCCGCTGACTCAGCGGTTGTGAGGAGCCTGCAGAACCATCAGGGCTCGACTCCTTCCACTTTGAAGTCATCGATAATCAGGCCGGTCTGGAACGAGTCGAAATTATCGGAGCTGAAGACGATCTGGATATACACGTCCTTGCCGATTGCCGCGGCGGGAATGTCGTGGGACACCGCCTCCCAAGCCAAGTTGCCATTGCCAATATCGGTCTCGAGCACTTCGATCAGCGAGTCGTCTGTGGCGTCGAGAAGGTTGACGGTGGCAAAGTCAAACTGCGGGTCCTCCATGTCCACATAGCGCTGATAGGAGATGGTTCCGGACACAATGCCACTCAGGGAAATGGCAGGCGAGCGGAGGCTGGAAACGATAAACGTGCCCGCGGTATCGCTCGCAATATAATTGCCCGCGAGGACCGTCCCCACAGCATTCGGTGCACTAA
>JAYGGC010000030.1:0-2154 GCA_046581525.1 Roseibacillus sp.
CTGGTAGTCAGACCGCCCCAGTGAATGTTCGTCCGGAAGGACAGATCCTACGGAACGGTGATCATCACATCATCGACGTAGGCACCGTTGAATACACCACTGCCAGCGCCGGTGAAGCGCCACTCGAGGCGGACCGCCTGCCCGAGGGCGGCGGCGGGAATAGTGGTGGGACCGACCGTCTCCCACGCGGATAAGGCGTCGGTGTCTTCCGTGGCGGGGATGATATTTGCGATCACGTTTGTCGCGGGGTCATCGTTGGTGGCGTCGATGACGTTGACCTCGTAGGTATGCCCAACGTCCGCATCGAGGGCCAAGGCGAAGGACAGGTTGGCAGCAGCCACGCCGGTCAGGTCGATGACGTCCGAGCGCAGGCAGGTGTCGGTTCCGGCCGCGTAACCACCGCTCAGGTTGGTGGCCCAGCACTTGGCCGATCCGTCATTGCCACTGGTCACTCCACCTCCTCCCTGGTCGGGCGAGGTCGGGGCGCCCCACTCCCAGTCGGTTCCGGTGCCCTTGTTGAGGGTGGTGAATCCGCCGTCCGTGAGCTCGAAGCCTTCGCTGAACAATGGCGGCGGCGGCGGCGGGATTTGCGCCCGGACGAAATTCGTCGGACCGGCGAGCATCATCCTGACCGTGCCGTCGCCATTCTCGTCGGTGGTGAGAACGCTGTCATTGGCGCCCCCGATGGTGCCCACGGAGGGAACCCCGGGCGTCAGGTTCTCGACCAAGGTGCCCGGATCAAAATAGAGGACCGGGGAGGATCTGAACTCGTAGCCGGTGTCGGCTTCGCCCGTGAGCGTCAACTCCCAATTCCCACCGCCGATCGAGTTGATTGAGGTAATCTCCGGGCTCAGAGCGGCTTCGCCGACCAATATGGTACCATCGCCCGTAATCCAATCTTCGGAGTTGTTGTAGGTGCCCGGGGCAATCTCGGTGTAGGTTCCCGTCCCGGCCAAATCGATAAACAAGTTGCCAATTCCAATCTTTTCAGTGACCCCAGCGACGATATCCAGAACGCCCTCAGCGCCGATATAGACGGTAGTCGCATCATCGTCGATAGCACCTTCGCCCCCGATCGCGTTCGCAGTGATTTGAAGCGACGCGACTCCGCTCAGGCCCGCACGTCCTTCGAGCGTCAATGTCGATGCCTGACCGAAGGCTCCCACCTTGTCCGCAACCCAGTAACTGGGCTGGCCACTGCCGTTATCATTGTAAAGCCGGATCGTTCCGGTGATCGTATTCGGCGACGTGCCCGTGATGGTGATGAGTTCATTCGGGTCGACGCCATCAGAGAAACCGCCGCTGCGTGAAAGCAGCAGGTTGCCCACGCCACTGATCACGCCAGTGATCGAGTAATTTCTATCTCTCTCTGACCGAATATGGAAAGGGGTCGATGAGGCCAGGACTTCCAAGTCACCGAGCGTGAAATCGCGGTGCTTTAAGACGATATCCTGATTGCCCGTCCCCGTCCCCGTGATCCCGGCGACCTCCAAAAGTGGCCCGCCCTCAGTCACCAGCCTGGTTCCGTTCGACACGTTGGACGTTCTATCGATGACGAATGTGTCCGCGCCATCAGGAATACCGTTGGCCCCATCATCTACACCGCTGTTCAGCGTCCAATTTTCGGGACTATCCCACAAATTCTGCCATGACTGACCGTCGCCGTCTAGATTGTCGATTCTAAAGGTGAAAAGTGCCCCGGGCGCGGCCTGGGTCATCAGGGCGAGAATCGCTGCACAGCCGATTGTCGCGTTTTGTGTCCTTGTGATCATAGGTCCTTTCCTGTTGTTTGATGTTTGCTGGGTGGTGACATGATGAATTCGCCGTGCCGACCCCGGTTCGTGATCGGGACACCCTTTTTGGGCCAGTTGGAATGTTAGGTTCCGGGGACTGGTTTTAGTTGCGCGATGGTTCTGGCAAAGCCGTCGGGGCTTTGGAAGCCCAATCCGCTGTACGGGTGGACGCGGTTGTAGAAGCTCCTCCATTCCTCGATCACCACCCGGGCCTCTGTCACGCTGAGGGGCCGGGGTAGGTGGGGGTGCAACCTAGATGATCGGGATGTGGTGGGCCCCAGGAACACCCCGTAGTGTCCAGAAATACGATTACAGCAGAATGCGCTGATATCCTGTCTGTTGAGGATCCTGCTCTGGGGCA
>JAYGGC010000077.1:0-12801 GCA_046581525.1 Roseibacillus sp.
CGTGTGCTCTTCCGATCTACCCCGCTGCGCTCCGCGGCGTCTTGGTCGGGCACCTCGAGTCCGGCGCGCAGACTATGATCGAAGCGCCCTGCACCGGTGATGCGGTAAAGTCGTTCGGCGATGTTCAGGCGTTTGATCTTCACGACTGCTTCCCCGCCGGGTTCCAGGAGCAATCGTTTTCCACGGTTTCCGAAGCCGTCCTTCGGCACTTCGTAACCGTGGCTCGTGATGTGGAACCAGACTTCGCGCCCGAGCAGTTCCGGGTCGGCGACGGTGACCACTCCGGCGTTGTCGGTGACGTAACGAGCCTGGTGGGTGGTGCGAAACTCGACGAGCGGCACCGGTCTCCCTGAGTCCTGGTCGGTCACCCGCACGACGAAGGACTTCGGGTGACCCTCCCCGATCGCACGGAGAGAAGTGGCGAGGGGCAGGATCGACAAGCAGGCGATAATGACGGACATCCAGCGCATTCGGAGGAAGGTAGGCGAAAGTCCGCGCGGGAGAAACAAGGGAATGCCCTCGGAGGAGAAAACGACGGGCAGAGGGGTTGTCTGGGCAGCTAATTCCAGACCTGTCGACCGCTTTATCAAATCGTCCAAGGTGCCAACGCCTACTCGCTCCGTCCGATCACTGGTGTCCGGAATGATGCCGTGCTTTGATCCCTCAGGATCGATATGAAACCGCTGCGCCTTCCCGCTGTTTTTCTGTGCGTCCTCCCGGCGCTTGCCAGCGGCGAAGTGGCAAGCCTGTTGCGATCGCTGGCGCTCCCGCCAAGTCCCCCCTCTGGGAGCGCATCTTCGCCACTGATCCGGATGACCTGATGCCTCCGCCGGATTCCCTCAAGGAGCTCTCGGGGGCGCCTCATCCGGCCGCGATCACCACGGACGCGCCTTCTCGATCTGGCTGGCCGGCCGCGGAATCAAGGGCGGCACGGCCTACGGGGAGACCGACGATTATTGCTGGAGCATTACCAAGAATCCGGTTCACATCCGCGATTTGAACGCGACCATTCTGCACCAACTGGGCATCGATCACAATCGACTCATCTACCCTTACCGCGGCTTGGATGAGAAGATCACGGGCGTCGAGGCTGCTCATCCCGTTACGGACATGCTCACTTAAAGTCCGTGATCGGCCAACCTACGGATTGGGAACTGTGCGCACCGATCCCACCTCCACTGGCAGCCCTGTATCGGCGGCCGCGAGGGCGGCGAAGCAAAGCTCCAGGGATTTGAGATTGCTCTTGGCGCTGTTATACGGCTCGCGATCTTCCTCGATGGCGCAGAGAAGCTCTCCCATCGTTCCCTGGAAACCGGCGTCAAACCAACAGCTCTCGAGCGGGACGCGGCACTGCCCCTCCTCGAGATAGACCTCCATCTCGCATTGCTCGTTGAGGCCCGGGCCCCGCGTGCGGAGAGTCCCCTTGGTTCCGACCACGGTGGTCACGTCCTCCTCGCCCAGGGTGGTGTGCGCATTGAAGGAGAGCCGAACCTGGGCGCCCGGGTATTCGACGATGGCGGAGGCGAGCGCGGGCGGGGTGTAGACCTGTTCGTCGTAGCGGATGGCGGAAGCCATGACGCGGGTGGGCTCCTGGCCGGCCATGATGCAGGTGGTGATGTCGAACCAGTGCACCGCAAAATCGAAGAGGATGAGGTGGTGGATACTTTCGAACTCGGAGGTCCCCTTGATCCAGGTCTGGTCCCACTGCAGTGAAAAATCGAGGGAGGTCACCCGCCCGATCACCCCGGCCGCAACCGCTTGTCGCAGATAAGAAAAGTGCGGTGCCCAGCGGCCGTTCTGGTTCACCGCAAGCTTCACGCCCTTCTCTTCCGCGAGCTTCACAAGTTCCTCGCCATCGGAAAGATCGAGAACGAAGGGCTTCTGGCTCAGGACGTGCTTTCCAGCTTCGATCGCTTCACGGAGAATGGGGAGGCGATCATTTGGATGAGGCGTGATGTCGACCACCTCGATGTCGTCACGCTCAAGGATCGCATGATGGTCGTCGTAGACTTCCGCCTCGGGATAGAACTGATCACGCTTGGCCTCCGCCTTGCTTTTCGTGCGACTCGCCAGAGCCGCCACTTCGTAGCCGCAGGCGAGGTAGTTCTTCAAGTGAAACTCGCTGATGCCGCCCGTCCCGATCAACCCGATCTTTGGATGGTAACTCTTCGGCCTGGGCGGCTTGTAGTCGATCGCGGGCGGATCGATCTCCACAACTTCCTTGGTGGGGCTCAGCCCATAGTCGTCTTCTTCAGACATAATCGCTCGCAGTGCACGCAATCCCGATCGGATCGCGAAGGGATCCGCCTACTAGTTCCTCAGTCCCACCTGCTGCATGAGGCTGTCGGTGGCGTTGTAGGCTTCCTCGACCCACTCCACGATCTTGTCCGGATCGGGCGAGTATTCGAGTTCGAGGGAGACCGAGCCCTCGAACTCGAGCTCCTTGATGGCTTGCAGATAAGGTGCGAATTTCACCACCCCCCGTCCGGGAGGCAGGTCGCCGTGCACTTTGCCGTCACAGTCGCTGATGTGGACGTGGGTGGCTTTTCCGCGCAGCAGTTCGAGATCGTCGGGAGGGGAATCGGCGAGCACGAGGTGGCTCACATCGATGTTGGCCTTCACATTGGGCATGGCGCAGTCGTCGACGAACTGGGCCATCTTGGGCACGCTGTTGAGGAGGCTGAGACGGAAGGGCTCCAGCTCGAGGGCAATCTCCATGCCGCGCTCCCCTGCGTATTGGCCGATCTTGCGCACGCCTTCCACGCCCCACTCCCACTGGGCCTCGGGCGGAATCACTTCGCGCTGCCAGATGTATTCGCCGAGGACGAGGAGAAGATTCTTCGCGCCAAAGGCCTCTCCAAGATCGACCGTGCGATTCGATCGCTCGACGTGGTAGTCGCGCACCGGATCGTTGAAGTCGATCAAGCCGGCCGAGACCACCACGGTGGAGACGATCGGCAGGTTGTTGTCGTCACAGGTTTTGCGAATGAGACCGATCTCGTCCTGATCGATGGTCATCGCTTCGGTGAAGATGTCGACCGTATCGAATCCGATGCGGGCGATGTGCTCGAGGCCGGTCTTGGTGTCGACCCCGGCCTGGCCAAAGGCGCTGTTGATGATTCCGAGTTTCATTGTGAACTTGTTGTTGAGGGTGGGCTTCAGGCATCCGTCCCGGCGAGGCTCGCGGCGCTCTTGTCGTCCGACACGAGGTCTGCGAACGCCACACTGGCGCGTCGCGCATCGTCGCGCCCCACCGTGAGGACCATCTCATCGTCGACCTTTGCAAGCGGCGTGTAGCCGGGGTGATGCGATTCCTTGTAGGGATCGTTCGACCTGGCGTTGTAGCAACAGATCAACGCCCAGCGCGCGTTGTCAGAAGTATTTGCGGCGGAACAGTGCAGGGTGTTGGAATGGAAATACAGGGCATCACCCGCTTTCATCTCACATTGGACCACCTCGAGACGCTTGAGGGCCTCATTGACGTGCTCCATGTCGGCGCCGGCCTGGTCTCCGGTGAGGGTGTGATTGATCCTTCCCATCTTGTGGGAGCCCTTGAGGACCTGGAGGCAACCATTCTCCTGCGTGGCGTCGTCGACCGCGATCATGACGCTGACGAGATCGGGAAAGAGGAGCCCATTTTGATACCAGTAGCCGTAGTCCTGGTGCCACGCCCAGGCACCGCCCACCTTGGCATCCTTGAGGATCATCTTGGAATGGTAGTGGTAGACTTCGTCCTCCAGTAAATCCTCGACCCGATCAACCACGCGGTTGCAGCGAGCCACCATGCCGTAAATTCCGTCCCCGGGATGATTCCAGAGCGAGAGACGCACGTCGTGACCCTGGCCATCATCCATGGTGGAGGAAGCCTGATCCATGGCGTGGTCGTTGTGGGCAGTCTCGCCCAGAAGGCCGATTTCCTCTTCTGTGAACAAGCCGCGAACGAACAAGTAGCTGTCGCGGTAGAAGTCCGCGATCTGGTCGCTGTTGAAAACTGGCATTGGATTTGGTGGTATGTTCTATGCCTCCCAGCCGCATGGCTGCGGAAGTCACCGGAAAGCTTCTTGTTTACCGGAAAACAAATCAGCATTTTTCCTGACGAATTCAAGGACCCAAAGTGAATCTACGGCGCACTGCCCTCACCATTGCCGGAATCCCGCTTGCCGGGCTCCCGCTGAGCATCGCTGCGCCCGCGGATTTCGCCCGCGATGTGCAACCCTTGCTGAATAAGCACTGCGCGGAATGCCACGGGGGAGTGAAACAAAAGGGCGGACTCCGGCTCACCAACCGCAATCAGGCCCTGGAAGGCGGAAAGTCGACTCTCGCCCTGCTGGTAAGTGGAAAGCCGGAGGAGAGCGAGTTGTTCAAGCGCATCACCCATTCCGACCCGGACGAACGGATGCCTCCCAAGAAGCCGCTCAAGCCCGGGGAGATCGAAGTTTTCCGCGACTGGATCGCGAGTGGCGCGGTCTGGCCGGAGCACTGGGCTTACGAATCGATCGGTGAGGTCAAGGTGCCCGCCATCAAGATCGAGGACTGGCCGCGCAATGAAGTCGACCGCTTCGTCCTCGCGCGGCTGGAGCAGGAGGGAATCACGCCCTCCCCCGATGCGTCTCCGCATGTTGTTCTCCGTCGCCTCCATCTCGACCTGGTCGGGCTCCCTCCGACCCTCTCCGAACTCGATGCCTTTGACACCGCCTGGCAGGAAGATCGCGAGGCGTGCCTCGAGGCGACCGTTGATCGCCTTCTGGCCTCACCCCACTTTGGCGAACGCTGGGGTCGCCACTGGCTCGACCAGGCCCGCTACGCTGACAGCGATGGCTACGAGAAGGACAACGCGCGACCGCATGCCTGGGTGTGGCGCGACTGGGTCATCAAGGCATTCAACGACGACATGCCCATCGATCAGTTCACGATCGAGCAACTGGCCGGCGACCTCCTGCCGGATGCCAAGCCCGAGCATCGCGTGGCCACCGCCTTCCATCGGCAAACGCTCTGGAATCGCGAAGGAGGCATCGATCCGGAAGAGGACCGCACCAAGCGCACCATCGATCGCCTTGCCACCACCGCGCGAACATGGCTGGGGCTTTCGTTGGAATGCGCGCAGTGCCATGACCATCCCTACGATCCGATTTTGCAGCGCGACTTTTACCAGGTCTACGCCTTCTTCAACAACGCGGACGAGCAGAGCATCCAGATTCCGAGACTCGATGGCGAGAAGGGAAAGAAGCAGGAGGCGCACGTTATGAAGCGCAATGGGAATCGCAAAACCTACGTCTTTCAGCGCGGCGATTTTTTGCAGCCGGACGTGGAAGGAGGTGAAGTGAAGGGCTCCGGGATTTCGTTCCTCCCCGTCCTCAAGGTGGAGAAAGCAGACTCCCCCACCCGCCTCGACCTCGCGCGTTGGATCGTGAGCGACGAGAATCCGCTGACCGCCCGCGTCCTCGCCAACAATGTCTGGATGCACCTCTTCGGGGAGGGGCTGAGCGAGACGCCCGACAATTTTGGTTCGCGAGGAAAGCCTCCGTCCCACCCCGCCCTTTTGGACTGGCTGGCCCGCGACCTCATGAAATCCGGTTGGAGCCGCAAGGCGCTGATCAAGACCATCGTCCTCTCGCGCACCTATCAGCAATCGTCTGCCCACCGGATCGAACTGGCGAAGAACGATCCTGACAATCGCCTTCTGCACCGGCAAAATCGCCGGCGAGTGGAGGCCGAAATCGTACGCGACCTGCACCTCTCGGTGTCCGGTCAAATCGCCCACCGCATCGGAGGAAAGAGCGTCTTCCCGCCGATTCCCGGCGACGTGGCAGCACAGAGTTACGCCAACAACTTCAAGTGGAAGGAGAGCACCGGGCCGGACCGCCACCGCCGCGGAATGTACACCTTCTTCAAGCGCACCGCGCCCGAGCCGAACCTGATGACCTTCGACTGCCCGGACTCGAACATCTCGGTGACTCAGCGCAACACCTCAAACACGCCCCTGATGGCCCTCACCACCCTTCAAAATGTGGTCTTCCACGAGGCGGCACAGGCTTTCGCCAAGCGGATTCTCTCCAACGAAGAGCTCACCACGCCAGAGGCGCGCTTGAACCAAGTCTACCGGATCTGCCTCGCGCGCAAGCCGTCCGAGCGGGAACTCCGCATCCTGCGCAAGCTCCTCGAGGACAATCAGGACTATTTCCAGGAGAACGCCGAAGATGCCAAATCGCTGTCAGGCAAGAACGTGACCGCCGAGTCGGCGGCGCCTGAGATGGCGGCCTGGATCGCCACCATCCGCGTGATCACCAACCTGGACGAATTCGTGACCTGCCACTGATGATCTCCGATTTCCATCTCCGCACTCGCCGCGATTTCCTGACCACTTCGGCCAGCGGTCTCGGGGGCCTCGCCCTGGCTCACCTGCTCACGGAAGACGGAGCGCTGGGCGCCACCCCGGGAGCTCTCAACCCGATGGCGCCCCGCCTCACTCACTTCGCACCCAAGGCGAAGCGATGTATTTTTATCTTCATGGCGGGAGCGCCCTCGCAGATGGACCTCTTCGATTACAAGCCAAAGCTCAACGAACTGGACGGCAAGAAGATGGAGCCTGCCCTGCTCGAAAAGATGCGCTTCGCCTTCCTCCAGAAGGACAGCGCCGTGCTCATGGGTTCCAAGCGCAAGTTCGCCCGGCACGGGCAGTCGGGCATGTGGTTCTCCGAACTCCTCCCCCACATCGCGACCTGCGCGGACGACATCTGCATGATCCGCAGCCTGCACACCACCCAATTCAACCACCACCCGGGACAGCTCATGATGCAGTGTGGCGATCCCCACTTTGGCCTCCCCACCGTGGGATCGTGGGTGACCTATGGACTGGGAAGCGAGAACCAGAATCTTCCGGGATACGTGGTCCTCACCGCCGGGCGCGGATCGAGCGGTGGAGCCACTCTCTACCAGAGCGGCTTCCTGCCCTCGACCTACGCCGGGGTGCGCTTTCGCAACGGCGAGGAGCCCGTGCTCAACCTGCAAAGTCCGCAGGGGATTTCGCCCGAGGTGCAGCGCCGGGGCCTGGATGCCTTGCGTGAGCTCAACGAGCTGGCCCATGAGAAGGCCCACGACCCCGAAATCGAGAGTCGGATCGCCGCCTATGAGTTGGCCTTCCGGATGCAATCTGCTGCACCGGAACTCACCGACCTCGGTTCCGAGTCGCAGAAGACCCTCGAGGCCTACGGCGTGGAGCGCGCCGATCCAAAGGGCGGAGGTCGCGGAAAGGGAGGCGCGAAGACTTGGGGAACCTTCGCGCGCAATTGCCTGCTCGCTCGCCGCCTCGCGGAACGCGGAGTGCGCTTCGTCAATCTCATCCACGCATCCTGGGATCATCACTCCAATCTCGATCCCGAGTTGGAGTTCAACGCAGGCATGTGCGACCAACCAATTGCAGCGCTCATCGTGGATCTCAAGGAGCGCGGCTTGCTCGATGAGACCCTCGTGGTGTGGGGCAGCGAATTCGGGCGAACGCCTCTTGGCGAAAACCGGCGCGGACGCAAAGCGAACACCGGTCGCGACCACCACCCCAATGCCTTCACCATGTTCATGGCAGGAGGTGGCGTGAAAGGAGGCCTGACCTATGGCGAAACCGACGACATCGGTTGGGAGCCTGCGCACAATGCCGTTCACGTGAACGACTTCCACGCCACCCTCCTGCACCTCTTCGGACTCGATCACCTCAAACTCACCCACCGGCACGGCGGAGCGGACCGAAGACTCACCAGCCTGACCCGTGAATCAAAGGTGATCCACGATTGGATCGCCTGAATTCTGCATTTTAGCTGGCGCTCCTTGATAGTAGGGATCCTCGAACGATGTGAGCGCCGAATTACCCCTATGGGGTATTTACGGGGCGGGGCCCATACTTGATGGGCTGAACCAGCGACGGCGGTCTGTTTCTTAGCATTCAGCCGTCACTGAAGCGGCGGCAGGGCCCAGACTCCTCCCCAGACCCTGCCGCCGCTCTTGTGTACACGTGCCCGAGTGATGTTTTTTCCGGCGCCCGACTTGGTCCCTCCAGTCGCCAACAAATGCAACTGATGAGAGTTTTCCGTTGATCAGATTTCTATGTGCCGCAACTTGCCAGTGCTACAAGTATGTCACCGCAGCGAGATCCCATCAAAGTCGCAGTCATCGAGGACACTCCCGCCCTTGGAAAACTGGTCCAACGTGTTCTCGACGCCATGGATGGCATCCAATGCGTCGGGGTGTGGGAAAATGCCGAAGATGGTCTGGAGGTGATCCAGGCGACGCCACCGGATGTGGTGCTCATGGACATCAGCCTGCCGGGGATGTCCGGCATCGAAGCGACCGCAAAACTCAAGGCCAAGCATCCGCAGGTGGAAGTCATCATCCTCACGGTCTATGATGACAACGACAAGATCTTCGATGCCCTGAAAGCCGGCGCCTCGGGCTACCTCCTCAAGAACGCATCTCCCGATGAGCTCTGCCGGGCAATCTTCGATGTGAATTCAGGCGGCGCCCCGATGTCCGCCGAGATTGCGAGATTGGTAGTCCAGGCCTTCCATCGCCCCGCTCGCGACAAGGACATCGTGGTCTTCAATCTTTCCAAGCGCGAAACCCAAATCGTTGGACTGGTTGCCAAGGGGATGGCCAACAAGGAAATCGCAGCCGATCTCACCATCAGCGTTGAGACCGTGCGCGTGCACTTGAAGCACATTTACGAGAAACTCCACGTCCGTTCACGCACCGAGGCCGCGATGAAGTATCGCGATTCCCTCGAGCGGCAGCCGTGGGACAGGTAGGCTGGCGGGCAATTTACAAAGAATTCCCGCGCGGCGGTGTTTACTCCTGAATTGAGACCGGCTCTCTACATCTCCATTCTTGCCTGCGGCACCCTTTCAGGAGCAGAGCCCCGGTTCGAGTTCGACATCACTCTGCATGACGAATCGCGACTGATCGGGACGGTGGAAGGAACGGAGCTGAAGGTGAGGACCCAGTTTGGCGATCACAGCATCCCGTTCAAGGTGCTGAAGCGAATCGAGTTCGAGAAGAAGGAGAAGCACTTTATGTTCCTCCTGCGCAACGACGATCTCATGGTCGGGCAGCCGAAGGATGCCTCCGTGGTGCTCAATTCAACCATCGGTGAACTCTCCATTCCCTACGCCAAGGTGGCGACCATTGATATCAGCCCTCCGGTGAGAGCGGCGGCCCTCGCGCTCACGGACGGACTCGAAGTCTACTTCGACTTCGATCGGGAAGAGGGTGCGGAGGTCGCAAACAAGACCACGCGGACCCCCAGCGGGAACCTGGTGGAGGGAACGCGCAAGGAGCACGCCATCGTTCTCGATGGCAAGGGCGACCATGTTGCCCTCGCCAATCACAAGGTCTTCGAGAACACCGACACCTTCACCATTTCGCTGTGGTCCAAGCTCCATAGTTTTGCCCCGGGAGGATACGCCAATGAGCACGGCTACCTCGTGAACAAGGGCAACGACATGTGGTGGAATCCAGCGTGGTCGCTGGGCTACTCGAAACGGTCCGGCGCGGGGAAAGGTGTCACCCCGGGTCCCAACCCCGCGCTCTTCACGATCGGAACGGAGCAAACCGGAGGTCTGACAAAATGCCGGGTCTCGAGCATGACCGAGTTGAAGACCGGCACCTGGTACCACCTGGTGGCCACCTACGATGGCAAAGCCGCCAAACTTTATCTCGACGGCAAACTCGAAGGCGAAACGGCTTACACCGGAAAACTTCGGCGCGACGCTGCTCCCCTTCTCCTCGGGGGCGGTAAGCTGGGGGGCACCGGGTTTGGCAATCACTTCACCACCGACGCGACCATCGACAATTTTCGATTCTACAGCCGCGCGCTCAGTGCGGGTGAAGTTCGGCTTCTGCATCAGCACGAGGCCCGGCAACCGGAGCCCGCTCGGTGAGAGCAGGCGGAAAGGTTATGTCTGTCCCCTCCCGCAACCCTGGCCCGTGTCCCCTCTCGGCCCCGCGCCCCGACCCCAAATAAACTCTCCGTCCCCCTGCGACTCCGCGCCCTCTGCATTGAAATCCGTGGTGTGCCGATCGTGTCCGGCCCAATTTGGCCCCGCGCCCCGCACCACCTGTTGGTGGGATGGAAGATCGCGCGATTCCGCGCCATCATGAAACTTCCCCTATGAATCCGCAGGCACTCGGCCGACCACTCCTCCCCCGCTCCGCCCTCGCGCTGATGATCGCGACGTCCGGTCTTGCGCAATCCGCCAACGAGAAGAGCGTCGACGCGGAGGGCATCAACTATTTTGAAGCCCATGTTCGCCCCTTGCTTTCGAAACATTGCTTCAAGTGTCACTCCGGGAAGGCGGAGAAGCTGAAAGCCGGACTCTATCTCGACAGCAAGGCCGGGATCTTGCAAGGAAGCGAAAGCGGCAAGATCATTGTGCCGGGCAAGGCCGAGGAGAGTCTCCTCATCAAGGCGGTGCGCTACCAGGTGGAAGACCTGGAGATGCCTCCCAAGAAAAAGCTCCCGGCCTTCGCAATCGACCATCTGGCGGAGTGGATCAACCGGGGAGCTCCCATGCCCGATGATGGCGCCACGATCGTCGAGAGTGGGCCCGCCTACGACTTCGCCAGGTTTCGCCGCGAACACTGGGCCTTCCGTCCGGTGGTGAAACCCGTGCCGCCCGCCGTCGAGGGGGACTGGGTGAATAGCCCCATTGATCACTTTGTGCTCGCTCGTCTGAAGAGTGTGGGGCTCACCCCGGCTCGCGGTGCAGAGAAACGCACGCTCATTCGGCGCGCATACTTTACCTTGATCGGACTCCCCCCCACTCCGGAGGAAGTGGAGGCCTTCCTGCAGGACCGCAGTCCCGATGCCTTCGCCAAGATCGTCGATCACCTGCTCCAATCCCCCCACTACGGTGAACGATGGGGACGACACTGGCTGGACGTGGCCCGCTACAGCGACGGCATGGGAGCCTCCCAGGATCGAGCGGCCCTTCCCGACGCCTGGCGCTACCGCGACTGGGTGGTGCGGGCCTTCAACCGCGACCTTCCCTACAACCAGTTTGTCAAAGCCCAGATTGCCGGAGATCTGAGTGGGGTGGTCGAGGACAAGATTGCAACCGGTTTCTTCGCAGTGGGTCCGACCTACACCTCGGACGGTGGAGATCCCGAATCCAAGGCCCAAGCCGAAGCAGAGACCTTGAGTGATCGGGTCGACACCTTTTCGCGCGCCTTCCTCGCCCTGACTGCCGCCTGCGCCCGCTGCCATGATCACAAGTTCGATCCCATCACGGCGGCCGACTACTATGCCATCGCGGGCATTTTCAGAAACTCCAGGCCGGCGCTCATCCCCCTCGCGACCCCGGAGGAAGTGGCAAATTACAACGCGGCGCAAACCGCGATCAAGAATCAGGACAAGGCCATCAAGCAGTTCCTCGATCAGACCGCCAAAGAACTGAAAATCAATCGCAAGGAACTCGAGAAGAAGATCGAGGGGGAGCCCAAGGAGCAGCTCACCAGGATGCGGGCCGAACTCGAAGGCCTCAAGAAAGGGGCCCCGCCAAAATACGACACCGCTCACGGGTTGGGCGAATCCGGCAGCGCCGACATGCACATTGCCATTCGGGGTGACCTGCGCAAGAAAGGCGAAATAGCACCGCGGAAGTTTTTTCAGCTGCTCGGGGGCGATGATCGGCCACACTACAAGGAAGGATCCGGCCGCCGCCAATTGGCCGAAGCGGTCGCCGATCCCGGGAATCCCCTCACCGCCCGCGTGATGGTCAACCGCATCTGGCTGCAGCACTTCGGCAAGGCCCTCGTGCGCTCACCGAGCAACTTTGGAGTGATCGGACAGAAGCCGACCCATCCCGGTCTTCTCGACTGGCTCACCGCCACCTTTGTCGAGGGTCACTGGTCGATGAAAAAGCTTCACCGCGAGATCATGCTCTCCGCCACCTGGCAGATGAGCAGCGACTACAACGCGGAAGCTTTTGCCAAGGACGGCGACAACAATTTCCTCTGGCGCATGAATCCGCGCCGTCTCGACGTCGAGGCATGGCGTGACAGCCTGCTGGCAGTGAGCGGCGAACTGGACAACAAGGTTGGAGGCACCCCTGATGAACACGTTCTCGAAAGCAAACGCCGCACCATCTACGGCAAGCTGAGCCGCAACTTCGATCGCTCCATCTCGGAGGAGTTTCTTCGCAACTTCGACTTCCCCTCCCCCCGTTCGACCAGTGCGGCGCGCACTGCGAGCACCGTCCCGCAACAATATCTCTTCATCCTGAACAGTCCCTTCATGCTCGCCCGGGCGGAGGCCCTCGCAAAGCGCGTGCAGGCCGAGGCAACGGAGAACCCCGCACGGATCAATCGGGCCTACTCCCTGCTCCTCCAGCGCGAACCATCTGTCGAGGAACGGGAAGCGGGCCGCGCCTTCCTGGACCAGGAGGGCGACGCCAAGTGGAGACAGTACGCCCAGGTGCTCCTCGGCACCCACGAGTTCATGCAGGCCGAGTGAAGCTCAAGTCGCGAAGAGCTCTGCCTCGATGTTCCGGAACGCTTTGAACTCGAGCGCGTTTCCGCTCGGATCGAGCAGGAACATGGTCGCCTGCTCACCAGCCTCGCCCTCGAAACGGACGTAAGGTTCGATCACAAACGCGATCCCGGCCCCGCGCAGCTTCTCGGCCAGCGCGCGCCAGTCCTCCATCTCCAGGATCACCCCAAAATGCGGAATCGGAACCTCGTGACCGTCCACCGGATTGGAGCCCTCGATCTTTCCTGCCTTCTCCCCGCCCGATCGCACGTGGCAGACAAGCTGGTGAC
>JAYGGC010000088.1:0-4848 GCA_046581525.1 Roseibacillus sp.
AGCGAAGACGGGAGGATGCGGTTCGCCGGTGAGGGACCGGGGACGGGGACAAGCTTCAACGCAGTGGCATTCCTGAGCCCTAATTCCCCGCCGTGATATCCACTGCGGCCTCCCCTCGGAAGAAGATCTGCCAGCGAAATCCCACCCATTGGCTGCGCGAGATCTGCAGGTAGCACTCATCCTCATTCAGCGCGTCCCTAAGAAAGACCAGGCAGAGGTCGCTCACTTCCGGGTCATCGAGAAAACCCTGAAATCCGCGTCCAGCGCTTTCGAGGATCAACCCCTGGGCCTCGAGGATCCCTTGCAGGAACTTTGATTTCGCGGGGTGGCCTGCCTCTGCAACTCCCACCCATCCAGCCTCGGCCTTGACCGCATCTTCCAATCCCAGGAAGGTGCCCTGCGATCCGGGCATTTTGGTCAACCTGCCATCTTCGATGGGATGGAACATTTCGTCTCGTTCTTCCTCCACGATCCCCTCCTGGTCCCTGAACACGTCCGCCACGATGTCCATGGCGGGACCACGACCCTCCATCAAGGCCGTGTTGACGCCCCCTTCCGTCCGCTTCACCGCAATCTACAGTCCACAGGGAACGCCGTGAAAGACATTGCAGAGGAGCACGAAATCCTCCCCATCTTCAACTTGGCCGCGCGAGATCCGAGAACCTGCTTGTGTGAATCCCGGAAGCCCTGTTCCAGGCCGCCGTCTATTTGCTCGATGCGCTCCCGAAACTGATCCCGCGGAATCAACCCTACCACCCGTTGCACCGGAAAGATGGGATCGGGCTCCCGTTCCTCCCCGTCGTCCGGGGGGTCGTTGTCAGGATCAAGCGGATCGCCTCCCGTAATTTATTGGCAACCCCAACAGTAAGCCCCCTGATCATCTTCCACAGCCCCATCATCACCAACCCCCCACTCTACCAGAGCATCCAGCCTCTTGCCAGCGCCCAGGACCCCCGCCTCCTCCGGAGGGGTTATTTGGGTCCTTGGGTCTTTGGATGATTCCGCCTAGCGTTCGGCATGCCGACTGTGGCGAAGGTTCTCATCGATGGCCCCTCCGAGCTCATCTTTGACTACGCGATTCCGGATGAGCTTTCCGCTCTCCCCGGCTGCCGGGTGCGTGTCCCCCTGCGCGAGAGGTCCGCCACGGGAACCATCCTGAGCGTTGGCGAGCACGGCTTGCCACGGCGAAGTGGAACGGAAACGGGCGATCCCGGCTTTCGCCTGAAGCCGATCGATTCCCTGATCGATCCCGAGCCGCTGATCACCGCCAATCTCATCGCCCTCGCCCAGTGGATGACGAATTACTACGGTACTCCTCTCGAGCAGATCATGCGCTCTCTTCTCCCCGGGGCGGTGCGCCAGGAAACGCACTCCGCCAAAACACGCCAGGTGGCGACCATCCTGAAAATGCCGGACGAGGAAGAGATGGCGAAACTGTCACGCCGCGCCTCGCGCCAGCACACCATCCTGCAACTCCTCCAGGCCTCCGGCCCCATGGCCCTCACCGATCTCGGCGGCGCCTCTGTGCGCGCCAGCGTGAAGGCACTGCAACGGGCCGGCTACCTTGAGGTGACGGAAGAACAAGTCCGCCGCGATCCCGACGCCGGCGAGAAATTCCTTGAGAGCAAGCCTCACCAGTTGAATCCGGGACAACGCCTCGCCTACGAGGCAATTTGCAAGGCGATCGACGCCCCCGCGCCCAAGCCCATCCTCCTCCACGGCATTACCGGCTCCGGAAAGACCGAGGTCTACCTGCAGGCCGCACAACACTGCCTCGACCAAGGCAAGTCTGTCCTCGTGCTCGTTCCCGAAATCGCCCTCACTCCTCAAACCGTCCAGCACTTCAAATCGCGCTTCTCCACCCTGCAGGATCAGGTCGCGGTTCTCCATTCCCACCTCTCGCAAGGCGAGCGCTTCGACGAGTGGCATCGCATCCGCAAGGGCGAAGCGCGCGTGGTCATCGGCGCCCGCTCCGCCATCTTTGCCCCCCTCCCCAACCCTGGATTGATCGTGGTCGATGAGGAACACGAGAACACCTACAAGCAGGAGAATCCGCCCAAATACCAGGGGCGCGATCTCGCGGTGGTGCGCGCTCACCGCGAAGGCTGCGCCGTGGTCCTCGGTTCCGCAACCCCTTCCCTGGAGTCGTACCAGAACGCACAGTCCGGGAAGTACGATCTCGTCCGCTTGGACGAACGGGCCGACGGACAATCTCTCCCGATCATTCGCATTGTCGACATGCGCACCGAGACCCGGAAGCACAAGGGCGGCCCGGCAATCCTCTCCGACCGGCTGCGCATGGACATGGAAAGGAAGTTGAAGGAAGGCCAACAAGTGATCCTCTTTCTCAATCGCCGCGGCTTCGCACGCGCGCTCCAATGTCCCAGCTGCGGTCACGTCTGTGGATGTCAACACTGCTCCCTGCCACTCACCTACCACCGCACTGAGGAACGACTCATCTGTCACCTGTGCGGCTACCAGGCCATCGTTCCGCGCCGCTGTCCCAAGTGCAATGACCGCTCCATTCTCCTGCAGGGCTACGGCACTCAGAAGGTGGAAGAGGTCTTGAAGAAGGTCTTCCCTGGAGCTCGCGTGGCCCGGCTCGATGCCGACACCGCACGCAAGAAGAACGCTCTCCGTGAAATTCTCAACGCCTTCCGCGCCAAGAAGGTCGACATCCTGTTGGGCACCCAGATGATTGCCAAGGGTCTCGATTTTCCCAACGTCACCCTCGCCGGCATCCTCAACGCCGATCTCTCCCTGCACGCTCCGGATTTTCGAGCCGGAGAACGCACCTTCCAACTACTCACCCAGGTCGCCGGCCGCTCGGGCCGGGGCGAGATGGAAGGCGAGGTTGTGATCCAGACCTTCACTCCGCACTCGCCTTCGATCCAGTTTGCCCGGCACCACGATTTCCAGGGCTTTGCCGAACAGGAATTTGAATTTCGCCGCGAGTTTGATTTCCCCCCGTTCAGCCACGCGGCCCTCCTCACCAGCAAGTCCAGCCACGAGCGCCTCGCCGAGTTCACCCTGCAGAACCTCCACCAGCGGCTCTCCAATGAGCTTCCTCCCGGCTTGGAACTCGGCGTTCCCAATCCGGCTCCGACGCCCAAAGCGCACGGTCTCTTCCGCTTTCAACTCCTCCTCCGCGCCAAAAATCCCCGCACGCTCTCCAATCACGTGCAAAAGACCTTGGCAGCCACCACCCTCCCCGAGGAGGTGAGCGTGGTCTTCGATATGGATGCCTATGACTTTGGCTAGCAGGAGGAGCTCGTCCCCGCCTTGCCAAGGCCAAACCCAGGTCTCTTTTCCTCAACCTCCGCCCCCGGATGTGCTATAGAGTAGAATCGCCAACGTGATGACAATCATGGAAGGCATGCATCTGAAACGGAGAATCCAGGCCCAAGAAAAACCGGATTATCACCCAATACCTTTGAGTCCGTGAAGCATCCAGTCCTCCTTGTCGCGCTCCTCTCCGTCTTGGTCTCAGGATGCCGAGCGTCAAGATCGAGGAGGTCACTCCCCCGGTCTTTGAACCCGGCGTGATCCACTCCTGGGGCTACCGCACCACCGAAGCCAGTGTGCTGGAACAAACCGCCTGGCAACGCGAACACTTTGGCGAGGCCACCAGGAGCGGCAACCCAGGCTCGGGAGCCCGGGTGATCCGGATATTGTCGATCTCGACTGCGGAGATTCCTCGAAAGTCCTGGAGGATCCTCACTACCTCGAGGGACTGAAGTTCCGGCAAGCTTGCGGAGAAGTGTGGAGTTTCACCGGTGACTCCACCTCCCAGATCATAGGTTCCCCAGAACTCAAGGGAGTCGGCATCAAACACGATTGCCAGTTGATTGAGCTGATCGATGGTGGGGGCAAGGAGATCGAAAGAGTCTCCGGAACCATAGAAGACATAGGCCGCGCCCCCAGGCTGGTTGATCGCGTAAAACCACCCGAGAGACACTGAACCGTCGGTGGACTGGATGTTGAGACCGGAGTTGTGGCTGCCACCCGGCACGCTGGCAAAGGTATCAAAGGAAGTGACCACCAATGGACCGCCTCCGGACTGGCTGAAGGGATGGGTCGCAACTTCCAGTCCGACTGGGGAGGAATCAAAGCCATCGACCACTCTCGTTCCCAGGTTGTTGGCGGAATTCAATAAGATCCCCGGATCGGACGTCCAACCACCCTGACCATTAAGCTGACCGTCGCTCAGCGATTCGAAATCCTCGGAATAGAGGGTGACGCCTCCGCTGAACGCGCCCCGAGAGCCAGGATCACCAGGACTGGCAGCGTTCAGGTAAGAATGAGCATGATGGACGCTAACTCAAACGGGGTAAGCCCGACCAGAGTTTTAACCGCTCCAAAACACTTCAAGTCAAGGTTCTACGCTCTGGACCAGAAGGGACCCACTCTCCTCAGGATTCGAAGTTCCCACCGAGATGAACATGGGGCCCTCCAAATGGTCAAAACCCCTGCGATCTGCATTCAAAATGCGGAATGCTAATGATTACTTAAGGAAGCCTAATGAATGTGAATATACTGTTAGTATTCTGGAGGTCTGATACACCATTGTGAATGAGATGTTGAGACGCATGGCTTCAACCCTCTACCCGCGAAGCCTATTAGAAAACCCTACCCCCCCCACCTCATGGACGCGAATTCCCAGAAGACAGTCACCATCAAGTTCTTCTGCACCACCTGCGGCGACCCCCTGACCAGCTTGGTCGGGGACGAGGTTGCTTGCTCCTCGTGCGGAACCGCAAACACCACTCCCACTACAGGCGAGAGGCCCCCGGAGATTCTCTCTTCCGAGCACGAAGAGATCATCAAGTTTTTCTGCCATCATTGTGA
>JAYGGC010000120.1:0-19830 GCA_046581525.1 Roseibacillus sp.
GCTTGCCGTTGAGCCAGATCTTGAGGCTGTCGTCGCTGCCGAGCGACAGGTCGAGCGAAACCGCCTTGTCGGTGGTGATCGTCCGGTGCAGGTAGCTGGCGCAGTTGTTGCCGGACAGCGTGTGCGGCTTGCCGTCAACGAATTGCTTCGCCTCGCGCCACTTCAGCTTGCCGTAGGACTTCTCCAGGTCGAACTCGGTCTCGGGCCCGAACGCCTTGGCGTGGGCCTCGTCGAAGCTGCCCGCGGCGAACGGGCCGATGACGTGCCAACCCGACAACACCACGCTCCGCCGGGCCTCGCCGGTCACCGCGGCTTCCCAGGTCGCCTGGGCCTGCTTCAGTTCGCCTGTCGGCGTGGCGAGGGTCTTGTTCAGTGCCGCGATCCGGTCGTCGAACTGCTTCAACCGCCCGGCGTGTTCGGGGGTGCGGACCGGGTAGGCGGTCGGGTTGCCGACACCGCGTTCCTTGATGTCGGCGAAGAACGCGGCGAAACCGTAGAAGTCCTTCGTCGTGAAGGGATCGAATTTGTGGTCGTGGCATTCCGAGCAACCCATGGTCGATCCGAGGAAGGCCACCGAGGTGGTGCGCACCCGCTCGGCGTAGTACTTCGCGATGTACTCCTTGTCCTGGATCCCGCCCTCCTGGGAGATCTGGTTGATGCGGTTGAAACCCGTGGCGACGTAGTGCTCGGTGGTCGGGTTCTCCAGCAGATCGCCCGCGAGCTGCTCGATGATGAACTTGTCGTAGGGCTTGTTCTCGTTGAAGGCCCGGATGACGTAGTCGCGGTAGGGCGTCACGTCGCGCACCTTGTCATTGTGATAGCCGATCGAGTCGGCATAACGGGCGAGGTCGAGCCAGAAAACCGCCATGCGCTCGCCGAAGTGGGGCGAAGCCAGCAAGCTGTCGACCGTCGCCTCGATCCGGGAGGCGGGATCCACGATCTTCGGTGAAGAGGGAGGGAGTCCCAGAAAATCGAAGGAGAGGCGGCGGGCGAGGGTGTTGGGATCGGCGAGGGGGGAGAGCTTGCGCGCCTCCTCCGGCATGCCGGCCAGGATGAAGTTATCGATGGGATGTTGAGCGCCCATGGCGGGGACGGCGGAGCGCACCGGTTTGAGGTAGGCCCAGTGGGGCTCGTAGGCCGCGCCCTCCTTGATCCACGCCTGCAGAATCTTCTTCTGTTCGGGGGTGAGCGACTTGTGCGAGTCGGGCGGCGGCATCACCTCGTCCTTGTCGTCCGCGTTGATTCGATAGACGAGTTCCGAAGCTTCCACATCGCCGGGCACGAACGCTTCCTTGGCGAGCGCTACCTCGCGAAGATCGAGCCGCAACTTGGCCTTGCGCGCACCCTTGTCAGGACCGTGGCAGGCGAAGCAGTTTTCAGCGAGAATCGGCCGGATGTCACGGTTGTAGGAAAGGGGCGCGGAGAGGGCCGGCAGGGACGCGGCGAGACTGAGCGCGAGGATGGTCGGACGCATGGTGGTACTGCTTTAGCGGGGGGAGGGGAGCGGCGCAAGAACGGGATTTGGGGAGGGGGTCGTGTCATCGTAGGAGCGCGGAAAGACGGGGCCTCGGACGCTGTAACTTGCAGGACTCAACTCAGGAGTCCTCAGCAGGGTGCCGCCCGGCATGGTGCGAGGCCGATCGGTTATTCCGCGGGAGCCGGAACCGGGTGCGACCCTAACCCGAATTGTAAGTCCGCAGACGGCCTGCGATCGCCTCGCGCGTGAACTTGTAAAAGTGCCAGGGCACTATGCAGCGGTGACCCCGACGATGTCGAAGTTGGGAATCGCGTCCCAGTCGATCGGTTCGACCGCCTCGTCCATGATGACGACCTTGTGGTCTCCGCAGAGCCCGGCCACGTTGGGCAGGGCGCCCGATATCATGGTGCTGCGCTTGTCCCCGGGGTAGAGCGGAAGGGCGTACTCGAAGCCCCAGTAGGAGGGTTCGAGGCAAGGGTTGGGGAGGCAGATGGAAAGCGTCCGGGCCGGGGGCTCTTCGTTCCGTAGCTCAATAAAGCGAGGGCGATCGTGGTGGCGAGGGCGGGCGAGGAAAGGATCTCCTTCCCCTGCGAATGCCGGCCTGAGCGTGGCGCGAGTCGCCTCAAGTCAAAATCTCCTTCACCACCCGCGCCGGTTCCACGCCGGTCAGCCGCATGTCGAGTCCCTGGAACTTCATCGAGAAGCGCTCGTGGTTGATGCCGAGGAGGTGGAGCATGGTGGCGTGGAGGTCCCGCACGTGCACGATATCCTTCACCGAATGGTAGCCGAGTTCGTCGGTGGCGCCGTAGTTGGTGCCGCCCTTGATGCCGCCGCCTGCCATCCACATCGAGAAGCCCTTGATGTGGTGATCGCGACCCGCGCCGCCCTTGCCCTGGAACATCGGGGTCCGACCAAACTCGCCACCCCACACGATGAGAGTCTCATCCAACATTCCGCGCTGCTTGAGATCGGTGAGCAGGGCGTGGGTCGGCTTGTCGGTGAGCCCACAGCAAATCTTCATGTACTTCTCCAACCCGCCGTGGTGATCCCAGCCGCGGTGATAAAGTTGAATGAAGCGGACCCCTTTCTCCGCGAGGCGCCGCGCGAGGAGACAATTGGAGGCGTAGGAGCCGTCCCCGGGTTTCGCGCCGTACATCTCGAGGATGTGCTTCGGTTCCCTGGAGACATCGGTGAGCTCCGGGACGCTGGCCTGCATGCGGAAGGCCATCTCATAGGCCGCGATACGGGCCTCGATTTCCGGGTTGTCGACCACCGAGTTGCGGTGGCTGTCGAGTTGCTGGATGGTCTGGACCAAGGCGCTCTGCTGATTGCGCGAGACGCCCTTGGGATTGGTCACGTAGTGCACCGGATCCCCGGCCGAATTGAACTCCACTCCCTGGAAGCGGCTCGGAAGCATGCCCGCTCCCCACTGGCGCGCCGCGATGGGTTGCGGGTTTCGTCCTCCCACGCTGGTAAGCACCACAAAGCCCGGGAGGTCGTCGCTGTCGCTGCCGAGTCCGTAATTGATCCACGCTCCCATCGACGGCCGCCCGCTGATCGCGGTGCCGGTGTTCATGAAGGTGTGGGCGGGATCGTGATTGATCTGCTCGGTGAGCATCGACTTCACGATGCAGATGTCGTCCGCCATCTTGGCGGTGTAGGGCAGGAAGTCCGAGATGAGCTGACCGCTCTTCCCGTGCTTCCTGAACTTGGTGAGGTGACCCTGCACCTTGAGCTTCTGGCCCTGGAGTTGCGCGATGGGTTGGCCCTTGGTGAAGGACTCCGGCATGGGCTCGCCGTTCAGTTCATCGAGCTTCGGCTTGTAGTCGAAGGTCTCGAGGTGGGAGGGTCCGCCGGCCATGCAAAGGAAGATCACGCGCTTGATACGCTGCTGATGATGCGGGAATCCGGGCAGGCCACTGTAGGAGGTGTTGATCCCGGCCCCCAGCGCGTCCTCGCCGAGGAGGGAGAGGAGGGCCGCGGAGCCGAAGCCGATTCCTGCCTGTCCGAGGAAGGAGCGACGGTTGATCCGGTTTGCGATGCAGTCGTCGGTGGTCATTTTATGAACTGCGAAATGAGCTGGTGATGGGAATGGAAAATTGGAAGGCGGCCGCTCCGGTCGCCCCCGGGGAAGGTTAGTTTCGGGTGTAGGTTTCCGAGAGGTTCAGGATGGCGCGGGCGATGGTGGACCAGGTGGCGTGCTCGACCGGATCGAGGTCTTTGGGAACGGGAGCCTGTCCGGAGGAGATGAGCGCGTTGGCTTCGGCAGGAGCAGATTTGAACTCCTTTTCAGCGAGGGTGAAGAGCTTACCCATGATCTGACGCTCCTTTTCATCGGGTGAGCGGGAAAGGGCGAGGCGGTAGGCGTAGTCGAGGCGCTCCTTGTTGGACTTGCCGCCCTTCTGGATAATGCACTCTCCCAGGAGGCGGGCCGCTTCCACGAAGGTGGGATCGTTGAGCAGGATCATGGCCGCGATGGGAGTGTTGGAGCGCGGGCGCTCGGCGGTGCACTCTTCGCGGGTGGGGGCGTCGAAGGCCTTCATCATGGGATGCAGGAACTGGCGTTGCCAGTGCACGTAAACCCCGCGGCGCCACTGGCGCTCGTCGGCGTGGTGGGCATACTTGCGGACCGGGAAGTTGAGATGGCGATAGTAGCCGGCCGGCTGGTATGGCTTGGCACTCGCCCCGCCGTAGTCGAGGCGGAGGAGGCCGGAGATCGAGAGTGCGTTGTCGCGGATGGTCTCGGCGGGCAGGCGATAGCGCGACTGGCGGGCGATCAGGCGGTTGTAGGGATCGCGCTCTCGCAAGGCGGGAGACTCGAGGGAGCTTTGCCGGTAGGCGCGGCTCGTGACGAGGAGCCTCATGATGTGCTTCATGTCCCAGCCGGACTCGTAGAACTCCACCGCTAGGTTATCCAACAGCTCGGGATGCACCGGGGCCTCACCCTGGCCCCCGAAGTCGTCCAGACGCTTCGCAATTCCCGTTCCAAAGACGAGATACCAAAAGCGGTTCGCCATCACGCGGGCGGTCAAACCGCCGGTGCCTTCCTTGGTGTCTGTGAACCAGTTGGCAAGATCGAGCCGAGTGAGGCGGGTGCCCGCCCTGGAAGGATGGTCCTTGGTGAGGAATTCGGGGAAGGCTGGTTCCACGATCGGGCCGCTGTCATCGAGCCAGTTCCCGCGCGGAAGGACGCGGATTGGGCGTGGTTCGATCGCGACCGTGATCATGGTGGTGCGGGTGGCCTTGGTGAGAGCGGCGTGTTCGGCCTCGAGCTCCTTCTTCCTTTTGGCGTCCGTCATCTTGCTGATAAGGTCCGCCAGTTCCGCGAGGCGGGCTCGCTCGCGCTTGGTGTGCACCTTGAGTTCGGGCGGGCGCTTGGTGGGCAGGCTGTTGGAGCCCACCTTGAAGTGCTGGGCTTCATCGACATCCGCGAAGAACGCTCCCAGCGAGTAGAAGTCCTTGGAGCGGTAGGGGTCGTACTTGTGATCGTGGCACTGCGCGCAACCCACCGTGGCGCCCATCCAGACGTTGGAGACGTTGCGAACGCGGTCCGCAAAGTAGATCGCGAGGTATTCCTTGGGCTGCACCCCCCCTTCGTGGGAAGTCTGCAGGAGCCGGTTGTAGCCGGTCGCGATCTTCTGATCGACGGTGGTTTTGGGAAGGAGGTCGCCGGCCAGTTGCTCGCGGGTGAACTGGTCGAAGGGGAGGTTGTCGTTGAAGGCATCGATCACGTAGTCGCGGTAGGGCGAGATGTTTTGATCCTGGTCGCCATGGTAACCAACCGTGTCGGCGTAGCGCACGAGGTCGAGCCAGTACATCGCCATGCGCTCGCCGAAGTGGGGGGAGGCGAGGAGCCGGTCGACTGTCGTTGCGATGCAGGATGCAGGATTCGCGATCCACAATTTCTTGAACTGGTCGACTTCCGCTGGAGTGGGAGGGAGGCCGATGAGGTCGAAGTGCAGGCGGCGGACCAGGGTGACCGGATCGGCGTCGGGGGAGGGTGCCAGCTTTTCACGCTCGAGGTTGGCGAGAATGAAATTGTCGACCCAGTTGGCGGGCCAGTCCTTGACGCTAATCTTGGGGACGGGGTGGCGCACCGGCGCAACGTAGGTCCACGGCTCGGCGTAGTTGGCGCCCTCTGCGATCCACTGCTTGAGGAGTTCCTTTTGCTTGGCCGTGAGCTTCTTGTGCGAGTCCGGGGGCGGCATGATCTCATCCGGATCCTTGTGGAAGATGCGGGCCACCAATTCGCTTTCATCCGGTTCGCCGGGGACGATGGGATCAGCCAGTTCACCGCCCTCGGTCGCGCCCTTGAAGGTATCCAGGCGCAGACTGGACTTGCGCTTCTTCTTGTCCGGGCCGTGACAGGCGAAGCAGTTGTCGGAGAGGATGGGCCGGATGTCGCGGTTGAAGTCGATCTGGGCCTGCACAGAGCCGACGATCAATAACCACAGAGCGCAGAGAGAACACAGAGGGTGGAGGGAGATCCGTCGCATGCCGAGGGAAAGGTACCTGCCGGAACTACGGATGCAATGGGGGATTCATGCGGCGTCCGACCAGTCCGACTAGGAACCCCTCCGCCGCTTGCTCCTCTGCCGGTAGAGCCGCTCCGTGAAGCCGCCTTCTTCCAGAAAGGTCTTTTCCTGCGAAGCCAGCTGCCGCTTGAGCAGACAGGTCGCCTGGTGGATGAGGCAGAGCACGGTATTCGCCACCGTCTCGGGAGCAGCCTCCGCCGCACCGTAGGGATCCGGCCTTTCGTCATCGGGCCGGCCTTCTGCGAACCATTCCGCGGGGTAGGCGCGGTACTTGGTTCTCACCGCCAGGGCTTCGGGATCGTCCTTGTTCCACTGCCGGAGGCCGTTCTGGCGCAGGTAGTCCTCGTAGTCTAACAGAAGCTCTTCGAGGCTGGCCTTCGCCACGTTGGTGAGCTTCAGCTCGAACTTTCGAGAAGTCCCGGAAGCTGCGCTCCCTTCCGCGATGTTCTGCAGTCCGCTCCGCGCGGCCTCCACCATCTGGTCGTGGGTGCGCGAGCGCTTCGAAATGAAACGGTCGCAGAAGATGGCGGTGGCGTCATAGACCAGCGAGGCCACCTGGAAGCTCTTGAGGCACCGGTAGCCAGCGTGCCTGGGGATATCAGGGTGTCGGACGGGTCGGACCTGTCGGACTGCTCAGACAAGACCCGCCGCACGTCCTGCACGATGCGGTTCACAAGGGTGCGCCAGCCCGCTTCGTCAGGCGGGCACGCCGCCCGGGCAGTTCTCCGGAGTAGAGCCGTGCGATCCATTCCAGGGGGCTCAGGTCGCGTTTCACGGTGACATGTTCTCATGAACATGTACCCTTCCTTTGTCAACCAGTAGAATCACGGCGCCACGATCCGAGCCTCGCCGCCGGAAGTGGTGATGTTGGAAGTGATCTGACCCTCTTCCTCGCGGGAGTAGCTGGTGTTCACGCAGGCAAGGGAGGGTGATCCAAGGCCGAGGAGGAGGATTGGGACGGTCAAGAGAGGTCGCGACATGAATGACAGGGATAATTCGGATCGGAGTTTCTGCAAGAAGGGAGGGTCCTTTTGTCAGTGGTGATCAGGAGATCACAACCTTGAAGACCTTGATCCTACCCCACTCGGGGTTCTCGAGGTCTTCCCGCTTTTTCGGCTGGCTGTTGCCGCCGGCGAGATAGAGGTGGGAGCCGTCCTCGCTCCAGAGCGCCTTGCTCACGCGCATCTTGCAATCGGTGTGTGCGAGGCGGGAACCGGTTTCACGATCGAAGATCGCGACGTTCCAGTCGCCCTTGAAGAGGCGCCCGGCCATCGCGAAGATCTTGCCCTCGGGATGGATCGCAAGGGACTCCATGAGGCCCTGCCCGATTTCGCGATCGTTGGCGGTTCCTGTTTTCTGGGGTTCACCCTCGCGCCAGTTCCAGCGCTCCCAGAGTTGCTTGCCATTGCCGGCGGCGGGATCGCGGGTGGTGCCCATCCCGGCGAGAAAGATCTCGGAGTCGTCCGGGGAGAACGCAAGCGAGTAGACGCCGCCGGTGTAGTAGTGGCCCTTGATGATCCCCCAGCCCGTGAAGTTGGGAGTGGAGATGCGTGCGACCTCCTTGCTGGTGGCGAGCTCCCAGATGCGCACTTCACCCATCAGGTTGCCGGCGGCGAGGTGGGTTCCCTCATTGCTGAAGGCCACCGATTCGACCGGCGGAACGTGTTCGAAGGCGTGGGTTTGCTCGCCGGTCTTGGCATCGAACACTTTGACCGACGGCTCGGTTTCCTTGGCGGGCTCATACTTGTATCCTCCGCAAAGGTACTGGCCGGTGCTGGAAGCGACACGGGCACCATCGCGGGAAACGGCGCTCTGCCAGGACCAGAACTGGTGGGCCATCACTTCGCGCGTGGTCTTCTCCTCCGACGGGTTGATCCAGCGCAGTTTTCCATCGTAGCCCGCGGAGACGAGACGCCTGGTTGAAGGCGACCAATTGACGCCGGAGGCATAGCTGCCGTGGCGGGCGAGTTCCCGGGGCGCTTGTTTTCCGGTGTGGTCGACGGCGTAGATCCCGCCGTCGAGACAGGCAGCGTAGAGCATGTCGCCCTCGCCCCGGGTCAGCGAGAGGCAGTGGGTGGGCAGCTTGAGAGTGGGCGCCTCTTTGAATTCAACCTTCATGCCAGCACCTCCCTGATTGGATCCGAGGTGTCTTCCACCCGGTGGAAGTTGGGCAGGTTGGGAATGTTGAACTCGCCGTGGGGATCGATGTCGAGGGCGGCGAAGATGGTGGCGAAGAGGTTTTGCTCGTCGAAGGCGTTCTCGGTGACATCGACTCCCAGCTTGTCAGTGGCGCCCACCACCGCGCCGGGTTTGATCCCGCTGCCGAACATGGAGAGGCTCCAGGCATTGGGATAGTGATCGCGGCCGCGCGCGGCATTGATCCAGGGCGACCGTCCAAATTCGCCCATCGCCACCACGAGGGTATCCTCCAACAACCCGCGCTCTTCGAGATCCTTGTGCAGTTGGAAAATGATGTTGTCGAGATCGGGGACCACCATCTGGTAGACCTCGTGGTTGAAGACGTGGGTGTCCCACGGCATCCCGTTGGCCACCATGACGAAGGGTGCGCCTTCCTCCACCAGGGAGCGGGCGAGGAGAGTGTGCTGGCCAAAGGTCCCCGGACCGTAGCGTTCGCGGTCCTTTTGCGGCAGACGCTCAAGGTCGAAGAGATGCGCGCAACTCATGAGCCCCTTCACCCGTTCGAAGACCGCATTGTGGGAAGAAGCTGCCGCGCTCCTGGATTCATTTTCGAACTTTTTGCTGAAGAACTTGCGCAGTTCCTCGCGCGCTTCGTGGTCGTCTTCCGAGATGGAATCGAGCTGCTTCACGTGCGGAATGACAAACTCGCCTCCGGTGCGCACCGGTGCGTATTCCGCTCCCAGCCAGCCCGCCCAGTTGCCGGCTTTGAAGCCTTTGAACTCGTTTCCTTCGGGGCAGGGATCGAGGAGGATGAAGTTGGGCAGCGCGCTGTCGAGTTGACCGAGTTGCTGGGCCAGTACCGAGCCGAGGGTAGGACGGGTGAAGGGCGGGCGTGGCTTGTGCCCGCGTTGGAGAAGGTTGATCCCCTCGGTGTGCTCCTTGGCGGTGGTTTTCATGGAGCGGATGACCGCCATCTTGTCCGCGATCGACGCGCACTTGGGCATCAACTCGCTGAAGTGCACGCCGGGAATGGCAGTCGGGATCGACTTGAAGGGTCCGCCGGTCGGGGTGCCGGGCTTGGGATCCCAGGTTTCGAACTGGCTGGGCCCACCGCAAAGCCAGAGGAGAATGCAGTGCTTTTGTTTGCGCTTCGCGATTTCCGCGTAAGCGGAATTGGAGAAGAGCCCGGACCAGCTGAAAGTCGAGATTGCGCCCGCCGAAAGTCCCTGCAGGAACCGGCGACGATGGATGCCGTGCTCGGGACTGCCGCAATCCTGTTGGTTGGCGAGGGGCATGATCTCAGTGATTGATCCGAAATTCCGCTCCCGAAAACAGGGCCCACAAAAACTGCCTGATCGCCTCTTCGCGACGGTCTACCCGTCCATTCAGGAATTCCACGCCCCGTTCGCGCTCGCTGCTCTCGGGCGCGCGGCCGAGAATGGTGTGGAACGCTTTCTTCACGACCGCTTCGTTGCTTTCCGTTTCGTGCAGACTCTTCACCAGCGGCAGCTCCTCCTTGCGGAGCATCCCGTCAATGCTACCTCCATTGGTTGCGAACATGGCCTGCTGCACGCTGGGGGAAAACACCTCCGGGAAGAGGGTGGGGTAGGCGCCCACGAACGTTTCGCGATAATCCTGTTCGCCGTTCACCGTGCCGTCTTCCTGCACCTCCGCACCCAGGGCGACCAGGATGGAGCGGTAGAGCGCTTCAGCCGGGAGCGGCTTGTCGAGGGCGCGGGCGAAGGTCTCGGGGAGTGGTCGCACCGCGGCGGGATGCACCGCCGAAAGGGCATAGGCGCGGCTGGTCAGGATCGCGCGGAAGAGCCGGCGCACGTTGTAATCGCCCGCGGCAAAGTCCGCTGCCAACCAGTCCAGCAATTCGGGATGACTTGGCGGGTAGGCAGAGGTCATCTTGTCGACGGGATGCACCAGTCCGCGTCCCATGAGAAGGGCCCAGGCGCGGTTGACAAAAGCGCGGGCGAAGGCGGGATTCTTTTCCACCGCGAGTTCAGCGAGCTCCGCGCGGCGCGAAAACCTGGGAAGCGGGGCCTCCTCGACCGTGGTCGTGATCTTGGGTTTCCGGCCCTTCTTGCTGGGCTTGGGCGGATTGATCCAATCCGCGGGCGGGGTGGTGAGGTAGTTCTCCAGCGCATCCTTGTCGCGCCTTCCGTCCGGTTCGTCCACTTTGAGCCCGGTGAAGAAGACCAGTTCGCTCTCGCTGCTCTTGCCTTCGAGGTTGGCGAACTTGGCGTAGCCCCCCGCCGCCTTCTCCGCGACGCGCGGGCCGTCCTTGGTGTTCACGTTGATCGAGCGATCAAAGAAGGCCACCAGTCCCCAGTAATGCTTCTGCTCGATTTCCGGAGCGACCGGGTGATCGTGACATTGTGCGCATTGGACTTGCTTTCCAAGGAGGGCGGCCGAGGTGGCAGTTGCCATCTTGTTGGCGTTGTTGTCCTGCTCGTAAAGAAACCAGGTTGCGCCCCGTTCATGGGGGGTTTTGGGCCGGGCTACGATCAGGTCGTGACCCACCTTGTTCCAGGGACGATTTGTTTCGAAGATCCAGCGCAGGTAGGGAAGGAGGTGTTTCTCGCGGTCGCCACGGCTCTTGTCCTCTTCTTCTTCGCGCCCCAAGAGGATCACGTTGAAGATCTCGGCGAGGTTCCGAGCGTGACCCTTGGAGGCGAGGAGATCATCCACGAGGCGCTCGCGCTTTGCCGAATTGGTCTCAGCGAGAAAGCGTTCCCGCTCTTCGAGGGTGGGAATGCGTCCGAGGAGGTCGAGCGTGATGCGGCGCAGGAAGGTGGCATCGTCGATCCTCGGCGCGCGGGTCAACTCTGCTTCGATCCACGACTTCTCGAGGAGGACATCAATCGCGAGACGCGGGTTGATTCCCACCGGTAGGGCGTCTGGAGTTGGCGGCGGGGTGTCCGCTTTGGAGAAGTTGGTGACCCAGTTTCGAATCGTGCGAATCTCCTCTTCACCGAGCTGCCCCTTGGGAGGCATGTGGGGATCGGACTTGGCATGAAGATAATTGATCAGGCGGCTCTCTTGAGGGTTCCCGGGAACGAAGGCAGGCCCGCTCTCGCCGCCTTTGAGCGCACTCTCCAGCGATCGCAAATCGAGCCCGCCTTTCTGCTTGGCCCCACCGTGGCACTTCGTGCAATGCTCCTTCAGGAGGGGGGCAAGGGTGCGTGCGTAATCGGGGGCAGGCAGGGGGGCGCCGCCGGCGATCGCGCACACGAGCGCGAAAATGAAAACAATGGAGGGACTGATTCTCAAGAGCGCGGAAAGAATACCTAACCGCCATACGGGTGCCATCGGGGATTCTTACGGGATCCGGACACCCGCCCTACAACTGCGCCGTTAATCGAATAAAGAGCCGCTCACCCGCCCGGAATACTTCAGGGTTGGAGAGGTAGACGACCGTCTTTCGTGCTCCGATCGAAGCAAACGAGAACAGGTCAAAGCTGTCTCCAAGCGGATGCCAGTTGAGCAGGTCGGTGGACCATTCGGGCGTCAGGGTGATGTCATCGGCGACGAGATTCTGGGTGTAGGCGAGGGTGACGATGCCGTTGGCGAGCGAGAGGGTGGGGAGTCCGTCATTCTCGCCGGGAGTGTGGCCGAGGGCGTAGTCGAGCAGGTCGTCGAGGCCATTCTGGTCGCGGTCGGCCCCCGCGTTGCCGGCGAAGATGGTAGCGTCGCTGGCATTTGGAGTGCCGCCCGGAAAAAGGCTCGAACGCCAGTTCGCCGGGAGCGATGGATCGGGATTGGAAAATGGGTCAATGAGGAGGAGGCTCGGTCCGAGGCCGTCCGGTTCAACAGGCCAGGGGAATGCGTCGTTGTAGCGAAACTCCTTGATCGTACTGTTGCTCGCGTCCTCCAACTTGAGCATCTCGCCATCGTTGTCCAGGACACTGAGGTTCGCGAACTCGCCCGCAATGGGCAGGCCGGTGCCGTGAACGTTCTCAAAGGCGGCCTGGTTTCGGACGATGAGGACGCGGGCGCCGGGCGTGAGGCTCGTGACAGCACTCCCAGTGAAGTCGAAGCCGATGCCGGCCGTGAATCTCACGTCACTCAATTCGAGGGTCACAGCGTCGCTGATGTTTTGCAATTCGATGAATTCTTCCCCGGGATTGCCGGCGGGGTGGTACATGATCTCGCTGATCACCAGATACAGTTGATTGTCACTCGGATCGACCGGGGTGGTGGATTGCGCGATGATGGTTCCCGAAGAGTCTTTAAGTATCAGGGGCTCTCCGAAATTCGAGAGGTGGCCGGCATACTCGCCCTGGACGAAGAGACTCTCACCGCCCTTCGGAGAGATGGCGCGGGCGCGAAAGGCAGAGGCATTCGGGGAGAGATAGAGGCTCTCCCCGGCTGGGATGACCGTTCCGCCTTTCAGGATGAGAGTCACTCCACCTTCTAGGGTCCACCCCGAGAGATCGAGGTCGTAGGAATTGGGATTGATCAGTTCGATGAACTCCTCGTCCTGGTCTCCGGAGGCCGGATTGTATTCGATCGCCCCGAAGTTGGCGGTCGGCGAAACGGGCTGAGAGGGAGGAATCCCGATGCCGTTTCCGGTGGCCGCGGAGTCGGCCAGTTCGCACGATAAAAGCATGTCGGAGCTGGTGGAAAGAAGGTTCAGGGCGTGCACCGCGAGGACATTGGGTCCGCTCAAAAGCGCCCCCTTGAAGGCGGTGATGTCAATGTCTTCGAAGACAACCGCTTCAGTGTCGCGGTGCGCATTGTCGGCCTCGGCGTTCCAGGTGAGCGGGGTGGGATCGTTGCGGCCGGTGACCCTCGTGCCATTCAGGTAGGCCACGAATCCGTCGTCGTACTTCACGCGCAGATTGAGGAAGGAGATTGCATCCTTGTTGGCGAGATTGAACTCGTAACGGACAAAACAGCTATTGTTGTCGTTGATGTTGTCGCCGTTGGCGTCAATGCGCTGCGCGGCGGGAATGGCGGGAGAGAGAAGATCGATGCCGAGCAGCGGGGTGTAAGTCTGGCTTGCGGCTCGTTCGTATCCGACCCCGCCGGTCCCGCTGAGCCAGCCGGTATCGTCGAATCCGACCAGCTTCCAAGTATCGCCGAGAGAATTGCCTGTCGGAACGAGAGCTGTCACGGCGGAGTTCTCGGGGAGCAGGATGGTGCCGCTGCCAGCTTGTCCCTCGGTGATGGTCAGGTAGGGAACCCGCGGGGCGAGGTACTGGATCACAATGCGGTCATTGGCAGCCTGGAGAGTGTAGACGGTGCCGGGGAAGTGGGTGCTGCCGCCCCAGCGGGCCTTGTCGAGCAGGGCGTCGCGAGCAATTTGGGTGACCAGTTCGTCGATGCGGTTGTGAAAGTAGCCGCTGGCGAGGTGTTCATCGATGAGGGTGCGGATCCGGCGGTTGAGCATCGCCTTGGTCCGTGGATTGGCGACCATGACCTCGAGGAAGTGGTTGTACTTTCCTCCCGCGAGCGTGTAGGGACGGGCGCCAATATAGGGGTGGCTGGCCCACTGCTGGCTCGAGACGATGGTGTCGGTATTGAGGGCGTCGGGGCCAAAGGTGAGGTCTAGGTCCCAGGGCAACATCGTCCACTCGCCGCTGCCCTCGGTGTCGCGATACAGGTAGTGGTTCTTGTCGCTGGCGTCGATGTTCTGCGTGATGCAGGTGGTCGCCATGTAGTTGACCTGGACGGGAAGATCCACGTTGTCGAACAGGTAGCGGTCGAGCCTCGCCCCGGTTTGCGCGATTCCATCGATGAAGGCATCGAGGTCGGACTTGTCCTCATGGAGCCGGGTCTTTTTTTCCCAGAGCGAAAGTGGGGTGGACGGTTCGTAACGGGTCGGGGAGGTTGCGCCCTTGTAGAGGGCCCCATCAGGATCGAAGTCCCAACGCCGTAGGAAATCGCGGTCGGGCTGTTCGATTAGGATGGCGACGTTCCAAAACACTCCATTCTGGCGGAAATGAACGAGGAACGCTTCGGGCGACGGCATTCCGGCGTCGCGCTGGTGCTCGTAGGTGAGAACCGAGCGGAGATAGCTCTTGTCGGTGTAGGTCGTGTTGAGATTGATCTCATCGACCCGCGGGACACCGTCGCGAAATCGGAAGTGATGTCCGTCGTTGAAATCGATCTTGTAGCTCTTCTTCGGCCAGTTCTGGGAAGTGCCTCCGCGAATGCGGCTGAAAATATTGTCGTAGAACTCTCCGTTGTAGAAGAAGGCGCCGCGGGTGCCAGAGCGCGTCTCAGTTCCAGAGGGGTTTCGCACGAAGCGCTGCATGACCGGCAGTCGCGACCTGATGGTCGGATCGGCAATGACGGTGCCGTGATACTCTGGCGAGTTCAGCGGATTGAGAAAGAGTGGTGCGCGGCTGGAGTTGCCGTCCTGGCTGTCGGCAGTCACATACCAGCGCACCATCTGGCTCCGGGAGGATACGGAGGCAGGAATCGTGGCGCTGAAAACACCGCCGCCAGTGTCCGTCATCGGAATGGTTACTTCGGAGCTCCACATCACGCGGTAGTGCAGGGTTGCGGAGGTCACCGGAGAAGGGCTCGGCAAAATCTCGGCGCTGATCACGATGGGATCGTTGTCGCCCGGAATCGAAGCGGGGTTCTCGGTGAGGTTTCGGATGATCGGTCCCGCCGGACTGTTGTTGGCCGCTCCGGGAGTAGGAGGAAAGAGTGCGCGCTCGATGAGTGGGCTGCCGTGGAAGCCGTAGCTCACGTTGGCCTGTTGGGGAGGATAGGTCGGATCGAATCCGGTCGCGACGGTTACGCCATCGGGCATGACGAGGGCGAGATACTCGCCATCGCCGCTCAGTTTGAAGTTGGTATGCAATTCCGGACCGATCGTGATGTCCTTGTTGGACGCAAACACCACGAGGTAGCCGAGGGTCTGAATTGAAATGAATGGGAACTGCCACTTGGTCAGGTTGGTGGGATCGTCGGTGAGGTACCATCCTCCGAGCAGTGCGGGTGCTGCCCCGGGATTGAAGATCTCGATCCAGTCCGAATCGTCGCCGTCTTGATCCTCCAAGCCGCCGTCGTTGATGGCGAGGAATTCGTTGATGCGAAGCGCTGCGCCGGCGACGCCGACTCCGACCGTCACCTGGGCGCTGGTGCTGGCCTGGGCGTTCGTGGCGGTGAGAGTGAAGGTCGTGTTGGTGGTGAGATTCATCGCGATCGCCGTGGTCTGCCCCGTGACGTCGCTGTTCAGGAAGGCGCCGCCGTCGAGCGTGAGGGTGTCGGCATTGGCGGTGCTCCAGGTGAGGGTGGCATCCTCTCCGCTCGCGACCGCGGCGGGGGCGGCGGCGAAGCTCGTGATGACGGGGCTTCCGGTGATGAGCGCGGTGCGGCCGGCCAGGTAGGCGGTGTCCTGAGAGACGTTGTGGATCTGGAATTCATCGACCCACCCGGAGAATTGGAGGCTGCTCGAACCAACCGCAGCATTGCCAATGCGGAAGCTGTCGGTCCCGTTTGCGGGGGCGAGGTAGGAGGCGCTGCCCACCACCACGCCGTCCTGCCAGATGCGGAGTCCGTTGGCGGGGTCGCCGGTGATGGCGACGTGATGCCACTCGTCCAGCGGGAGATCGGCGGTGACGGCCCCCTGGTTGATCTGCTGGCTCCCGTTCATGAACAAATCCTGGCTGCGGCCGGGAGGACCGCGGAAGGCCCAATGCCATTGGTTGCTGCCCCCGAACCACTTGGTCGCAAAGCGCTCCCAGTCGCTCCCGTGCTCGACGGTGCGATAGACGAAGGCCTCCACCGTGAACTCGGAGGCGAGGTCAAGGTCGTTCGAATCCGGCGCGGTGAGCACGGTGGCATCGCCCACCGCCTCGCCGACCTGCACCGCCTGGCCGACCACGCCCGCCACAAAGACCGTGTTGAGCGGTCCGTTAAGGGCGGCCCCGCTCAGGTGATCCGCGTTGCTCCCTGCTGCTGCGGTGTCGAGGAGGTCGTTTTCAAAGCCCCACCTGGACACGACTTCGGCCCGCGTGCCAGGGAGAGTGGACAAGAGGCCAAGGACCGCGAGGGCGAGCAGGCGGTGGGACCTTAACGCTGGAAGGAGGAGGTGCATGGTGGGGTTCTGGAGGAAGGGGAGCGCACCGCGCCGGATGCCGGGCGCGGTGCCCAAATCCTGGGTCTATTCCCCCGAATGTCCGTTCGCGTTACGGCACCGTAATCTCGATGTCGTCGAGATACCAACCCGCGTAATTGGAATCCGGGAAGTCATCGCTCACGAGGCGAAACTCGATCTTGATCGTCTTGCCGAGCGCGGTGGCCGGGATGGCAATGCTGACTGCTTCCCAGCCGCCCGAAGATCCCTCGACGGGGTCCGCAATCACGGCGAGGAGGGAGTCGTCTGTGGCATCGAGCACGGAAACTTTCCCCCAATCGAAAGGACTCCCCTCGATATCGGTGAATTGGAAGTAGTTCAGAGTGGCGGCCCCGGCGGTGGTCAGGTCGATGGCCGGGGAGCGTAGCCAGACGTCGGCCTCGAAGTCATAGAAGGCCGATATGTTGGTGGCGAAGCAGTTGTCCGGGCTATTGGCGGAGGCGGGGCCGACCGTGGCGGGCGCACCCAGTTCCCAGGCGGTGCCGACCTCGCCGTCCGATCCAACCGTCCATTGTCCCTGGTCGTTCTCAAAGTCATCGGAGTAGATCGATTCCGGCGGAGCGGGAAATCCCTCGATGACGAAGAAGCGCACGAGGTCGGCGGGGAGCGGGAAAGTGAGGGTGTTCTCGGGCGGGGTGGCCACGATGTCCTGATGGTCATCGAAGACCGGCCAGGTGACGGAGTCGATGGAGAGATCGGTTTCACTCCGGAGGTTGTAGAGGCTGCCGCCCTGGCTTTCCCAGCTGATGCTGAGGTTGCCGGTGTCCGGGTCATGGGAGATGTCCGTCACGACGAGCGACGGGGAAAGGCGCCGGGTCCGGCTTTGCAGGTAGGACACGGTGACGGCACCCTGGTGAATCAAGGCTTCGTCGATATACCCTGAAAACTGAAGAGCCGGGGCAGGCCCGCCGAAGTTGCCAAAGTTCATGTTTCCTGCCGTCGGGACGACGGAGACGTAGCCGGTGGTTCCCACTTCAACTCCGTTGACATAGGCACGGATCTCACCGGCCGGTTCATCGCCCACAAGCGCGACATGAAACCACTCCTCGAACGGCAGGGTCTGACTGGTGGTGTCGTGATCGAAGACCTGGACGCCGTTGGCGAAGAGGTCCAGACCGTCGGGGACGAGTTCGCCACTGGTGCCGCGAATCGCCCAGTGGTACTCGTTGCCGCCCTCGCCCCACTTGGTCCAGAAGCGCTCCCACTCATTGGATTGGAGGTTATTGAGGTCGCGCCAAATGAAGGCCTCGAGGGTCCAACTGGCGAGGAGATTTAGATCGGCCGAATCAGGGGCGGTGAGTTTCCCGGCGGTAAGAACCACGGCGTTCCCGACAACCCCGGGCACGAAGGTCACCCCGCCTGCGTTGTCAGTGAGGTGATCCGGATTGACGCCGGCTGCGGCGGTATCATCCAGGTTGTTGTCGAAGCTCCACCGCGCCACCACGATGGTAGTGGGATGATCGTCGCCGTTGGTCGGATCGGAGCCCGCCGCGATCTCCGACAAGTCCCCGAATCCGTCACCGTCGCTGTCTACCTTGTTCGGATCGGTTCCGGGCTGACTCTCATCCACGAATGACTCGTTCGGATTTTCCACTCCGTCGTCGAGGCCATCCCCGTCCGTGTCCGCCAGGCGCGGATCGGTTCCCGGGTCGCTTGGTCCGCCCCAGATGCCGCTCATGTCTTCCTCTCCATCCTTGAACCCGTCTCCATCGGTGTCTTCGTTGTTCGGATCGGTTCCAAGGTCGCTTTCCTCCTGGTTGGTCAGCCCGTCCATGTCAGGGTCGCCATCGGGATCATCGACTGCCAGGAGGGCCATCCGCGTGTCGATATAGGCCTGGTCGACCGCGCTGTCATGAATCAGCAATTCGTCCATGGTGCCGTGGTGGCGGAGCCCATTGTTGGCGCCCCCGATCCCGAAATCGCCCACGCCAAGAGGGTCAGTGTTGTCGGCAAGAGTGACTGGTGCGCCGGTGAATACGAGGACGCCGTCGATCCAGGCATTGAAGGTGGTGGCTGAACTGCTGACCGCAAGGTGGTGCCAACCACCGTCGGTGAAGTCGGTTGGCGGAGCGGTGTTCGCATCGAAGACGTTGCCCACCGGATTCCCGGTGAAGAAATTGAGATCCCTGGTCTCGAGTGCGAGGTGGAAGTCGTTGCTCGCCCCCCACTTGACGACCAGCCGCTCCCATTGGGGGTTGTGACTCGAGACGCTGATGAAGGCCTCGATGGTCCAAGTGTTGTCGTTGAGGCTCACGTCCACTGAGTCGGGCGCCTGGAACCAGTTGCCATCGAAGACCGCAGCCTGTCCTCCTCCGACCCCGGGGGCAAAGGTGGCAGCGGGGCTCGCCGAGGCTCCCTGGTTGTAGGAAAGATTGTCGGAAACCGTGCCCGCTGCGGCGGTATCATCGAGGGTTCCTTCGAAGGAGTATTTGGCAACGAGGTCTGCCTGCGCTGCTGAGAATAATCCAAGGGCGAAAAGGCCCCCTAGAGCGAGGCGAGGGGTTCCCGGTGATTGATAAGGACCTGTATTCATTTCTTAGTGGAGTTGAGTGTGGGCCCATATTTCTGAGAAGTTAGACCATCGTGGTTTAAACACATCGTGACCGTTGGGAGTGCTGCCGACCGTTGGGGAACTGATGACGGCAACAACTCCGGACTCTGAGGCGATCCCCGAGCCAGTCTGCGATTTTGTTCTCCGTGGACTCCGATCAGCGCCGACGGCGGAGGATGAGTCCAAACCCACAGAGTCCGAGGAGCGTGAATGCCGATGGTTCGGGGATAAGAAGCGCCATCCGGCCGTCGATGTAACTCTGGTCGACCGCAGTGTCGTGGATCAGGAGCTCGTCCATCGCACCGTGGAGCCGGAGCCCATTGTTGGCGCCTCCGATTCCAAAATCGCCGACGCCAAGAGGATCGGTCCCGTCCGCAAGTGCAATCGGTGCACCGCTGGCCACCACGACACCATCGATCCAGGCTTGGAAGCCCGTAGCCGAACTGGTGACGGCAAGGTGGTGCCAGCCAGTTGTAAAGTCGGTCAGCGGAGCGGTGTTCGCGTCAAAGATGTTGCCGACCGGGTTCCCGCTGAAGAAATTGGAATCGGCGGACTCTAGCGCGAAGTGGTAGTTGTGGCTCCCTCCCCACTTTACGACCAGTCGCTCCCATTGCGGATTGTGAGCCGAGACCCTGACGAAGAGCTCGATGGTCCAGATGTTATCGTTTAGGCTCGAGTCTGGCGAGTCGGGCGCCTGGAACCAGTTGCCGTCGAAGACTGCGGCCTGCCCGCCTCCCACCCCGGGCGTATAGGTGGCGGTGGCGCTCGGAGATGCTCCTTGGTTGTAGGAAAGATTGTCGGCGGTGCCGCCACCTGCCGCAGTGTCGTTCAGGTTTCCTTCAAAGGAGTGTTGTATCACAACCGCCGCATTGGCGGAGGCCGCGATGCCGAAGGTGGCGAAGGTGGCGAGGATTGTGATGGTCTTGTTCATTGGTCTTGTTCATTGGTCTTGTTCATTGGTCTTGTTCATTGGTCTTGTTCATTGGTCTTGTTCATTGGTCTTGTTCATTGGTCTTGTTCATTG
>JAYGGC010000133.1:0-18176 GCA_046581525.1 Roseibacillus sp.
ACTGCCTTATTTACGTAATTCATCTGCGTGGTGTGAGTGAACTTCCCAAGGGGAGCTGAATAATTATTGATAATCTACTGTCATTGCAACTTAATTATTAAAAAAACTTGAGTATTCCGTGGATGCATCCCGCTCTTCCAGCGAACCTCAGCCAGCGTCCCGAATGAGACCTAATGCCCTTAAGGCCAAGGCATTGCGCCCGAAGCCCATCGAAGAGCTGGTGCGAAGACCTCTTTTGGATTCAAAAAAAGCGCCGGTGTCCCCTCGACACCGGCGCTTCCTTGAAGGGTCCCCCTCACGGACAGGACCACTGAGATTGATTGCTACTCTACTAATCGGCGGTAAAGACCGAGCCACGGAACGAGAGCGTGCGCTCAACGGTGATCGGGTGGACCTTGGCGAGAACTTCGGTTCCGAAAGGCGTGGTGTGGAGAACTTCCATGGTATAGGCACCCGCTCGAGGAAAATAGCGATCGAGGTCGTCCAAAGTCAGGACCCGGTTCTGAGGAATGGAGTCCTGGATGATCACGTAGCCGGTCGATAGGTCGCTGGGCCCCTCCGGATCGGCGGTGGGCTCTCCAGCATAAACCCGGACAAATTGTTGTGCTCTCCCGCTAGAGGTCGTTCAGAGTGACCGTGATAGTCGGAATCTTCTCGTAGGCATGCACGGTATCGATGCCGGAGAAGGTGGCATCGGCAATGGGCAGACCTGAAGAGTCGTCGACTCAAGCGTCTCTCCTTCCAAAAGCGGGTTTCCATTGTCTCCGCCGTCGAGAGCACAGACTGACCAAACCTCTTCTCCTTCGATCTTGGTAAGGTCAGGCCCACTCAGATTCGTGAAGGAGTAGTTGAGAACCACTGGTCCGTTCGTGTCGATCATCGCCGACGCAAGGTCGGTGTAATTGCTCTCAGGATCGGTGTTCCCATTCCCGCTGTTGATGGGTGAGAGTGTTAGTCCTTGGTTGCCATGGGAACCTTGAGGGCCTTGACGGAGATCGGTCCATGGTGAAGCACGGCCACCACAACTTGTCCGAGTTGGCGATGATTCTTCAGCACGTGCGCGGGAAGCTTGGCCTCGCCGCGAGCGTTCGCGATCTGGACAGGCTGCGTAAAAATCCACCCGTGGTTGCGGGAATGAAAATCTCTCCACTTCAGAAGCTCACCAGCCGGCTTCTCACTCACGCGGTCCTGAAATTCTGGGGGAACATGCAAGATCGCACCCTTGGGAACGAGCGTCCAGTAGCCCCGGCAAGCCAGAATGCTCGACCGCTGGACGAGGCCGCCAAGAGCACGGCTTTTATTCTTCTTCTCAAGATCCTTGCGCACCACCGGCTCGACCTGATCGTGACTCTCGAGGGGGTTGCTTCTCCGCGCCATCAGCTTTACGAGCTCAGCGTGCGTGGGGCGATCTTTGACTCTCTCAGCCTCCCCGGCCTCTCCCCCGACTAGGGGGGCAAAGGCCGAGGGCGGACCGGTGAGGAGAAACGGATTAGCTGCTGGGTTAATTGTTCCTCCTCGGCCAGTTCAGGCTTCGACATCAAAAGCGTTCAGGGAGCGAAATGGGCGGACGCTCCGGTGACTGTGAAAAACTATAGCTATTTGTTACGGTAAACAAGGTAAAATTCCAATATTTGTTAATTGTTTATAGCTACTGACTATAAAAGTCAGCTTTCTTGCGGCCAACTGTTGATGGCTAATTATCAGAAATCTGCAAGTTCCCGTGAATTTCTATAATATATTTACGGTTATGGTTTTGTAACTCGGGACGTGAGTGCCGAGAACACCGTATATTTTTAATGTTAACCTGTCTCGATGATTGACTTTTCTTACTTTTTTTAGGACAATGACTATCAATTCTACTCGCAAAATGCGTTCTCCCGACTTCCATGATATCGAGAATTCCGGCTCCCCCTGCGGAGCCGTCGCTCGCCGCTACCTGGTAGGCTTCCTCGCGATGTTGCTTCTTCCCCTCACCGCTCAAGGAACCATCCTAACCACCGCTGAGCGGGCGGAGTTAGCGCACAATTCCTACCTGAATTCTCGCCGTGAAGTCCTGACGACCCGTGAGAATCCCTATATTGGTCCCGCAGTCGCCCAAGTGGTGGAGGAACTTCCCGAGCGATGGGAGGCCCCGCGCAGCCCGTGGCACTATCAAATCAGGGCCACGATCTTCTGGGTGGGAGAGAAGCCCACAGCAAGGAATCCGGTGCCCAACGTCGCGAGTTCCTGGGATCCAAACTGGGAGGCGAACTACGGCGGCTATGATCATCCCTTCAAACGCAACGGCTACTTCCCCGCCGGCTTCGCGCCCAAACTGAACCCCTTCTATGTTGCGCTCCCTTACAATGATATCCTGAAGGGACGCGAGCATCGATCCGAGGCACCGGAGGTGATTCCCTGGTTTTGGCGATCGTATCGCGGGTCCGGGGTCTCTGTCTGCGAGAACCGCTGGGTTGCAATCCATCACAAAGGCCGGATCGCTTACGCACAGTGGAAGGACGTAGGTCCCTTTACCATCGACGACTGGCCCTACGTCTTCAAGGGCGAACGTCCACGCCCCAATTCAAATCAAAATGCCGGAATCGATATCAGTCCTGCGATCCGCGACTACCTGGGGCTCCGGGGAAATTCTGACATCGACTGGCGATTTGTGGAAGACCTCGAGGTTCCCAACGGACCATGGGCAACGTGGAGTCGTCCTGCCGCAGGAATTCAGGCAGAGGTTCGCGGCCCCTGAACTTCCCCGCCCACCAAATCCATTCACTGACAATGTGTTCACCCAGCCAAGTCAAAATCTTCCAGGCCTCACGGAATTCTCCGTCCCCACCGCTATGGCTTGCCTGGCAGATCTACCCCATCGCGTCGAATGATCACGCGGGGGCCCTCGTCTTTCAACACCCCACCATTATGATACACGACCGAGAACCTGGCCGAAGCGTCGCCACGCTTGGCATCGGAAACCTCTGTGAGGACGAGCATGAGATGCCGACCCGGAGCGGGATCGATTTGGAATGCAGTCGAACGGGTGATCACTCCCTCGATGGGAGCTTCGCGCTTCACTCCTCCCGGTTTGAAGGCTCCATGGCGGCGCGTGAGAATCTTCTTCAGTACCAAGAACTTGGTGCGAACGAAGGCCGCCTTCTTCCCGGGATAGGTGTAGTGGAGAGCGACCTCAAACAGCTTCCCGTCCATAAATCTCGCCTCGAGCGTGGAGGCCTCATGACCCGGCAGCGAACCGGAAGCGGGCGCAACCAAGAGGATCTTCAGCCGAGGCTGGTCCGCGAGGGCTTTCACCGTTTGGTCCAATTTCGTCCGCACGGCCCAGTCAACCAGCCTGTTGGGCGAATCGCCCCAGCTGAGCCCGAATGGCGGCGGCAATGGCTCCGCAGCACGGACCGAGAATGCGCTACTCAGCATCAAGAACCCAAACACCAGTCTTCTTCTCACCGTCATGGCGATTCTACCCCAAAGGGCGCTAAACTCAAGGTTGCTCCCGCCATTTTTGGCCCCCGCATGCGTCGCGGCAGCGTCTTGGTCGAGGCCGTGATGGCACTCGTGATTCTTGTGGTGGTGTCCCTGATGCTCCTCAAGGGAACCACCAACATTCTGGCTCCCCGGCAATGGACCATGGTTCAAACCATATCGGACGCCTACCTCACCTATGAGAAGGCCTACGCCCAGCGCATCCCCTTCGCTAAACTTACCGGCACGAGCTCTCCCTGGCCAGTGTACCCGGCAAAAGCCGCATCGACAGTGACCCTGGGAACTCTCCCAGGAGGACGAACCCTCAGTGCCGACATTATCCGCACCAGAATTGCCGACTCCAACAATCTTGCAGCCTTCGGTGGCACCGGAACCACCAAAACCAATCCCGCCGAGATGCAGACCTGGAAGCTGCAAAGCCACGTCACCTACACCATCAACGGCCGGGAGTACGTCAAATCACGAACTATTGTCAGAACCCAATGATCACTTCACATGATCCCTCCAAGCAGGAACCACGGGTTCGCATGGGCTTCACTCTTCCTGAACTCGCGCTAGCCATCGGGCTCTCCCTGGCACTCGCAACAATCATGATGACGCTCTTCCAGCAGCAGATTGCCTTTCACCGCATCGTCAAGGCTCAGAGTTTCCTGGTCGAGGATGCTCCCCAGGTCAACAATACCATTACCCAGATTCTCGCTCGGGCGGATGCCTACCGGATCCACGAGAACTTGAGTGATGCCGTAGCAGGCGCCAACGCGGTTACCGAAAACGGCAAAGTCCTCGTACTCGGATTCGTCAATCCGGACGGCAGCAAAGACTTTGGAATTGTCTCATTCGAAACCAATGGTGGCGATGACCAGCTTGCCTACTACACGATGGACCCGGCGATCCCCTTTACAAAGGCTGGGAATCCAGACTGGCTGATCTCCCGGAGAGTGGAGAACGCTGATTTCTATATCGAAAACGGAGTGTTCCGGATGGAACTCACCGGCCCCGCCGGCGAAAGGATCACCTACTCGGGAACCCCCCGTCTCTAACTCGCTCAACACACCCAACCCCATGAAAAAGAACCTCAGACCCGGCTATATTTCCATTCTAGCCGTTATAACCCTCTCCGTGCTCATGCTGGTGATGCTGACCGCGTCCTTCCGGTTTTCCATTCAGAACCAGGAGGCTCAGAAAAAATCCCAGCTGCGCATCGACTACACCAATCGGGAGCAAGCACTCCTGAGAAGCGTGCTCACCGAAGCTTCCAACTGCGCGATGCTCAACATGATGGGAGACTCGAACGGAGCCGGTTGGGAGGTCAAATCCCGCTGGCGTTGGATCTTCGAATACGCCAGGAACAAGGCGGACGGAGAAACCTCCCTCGATGACACGGTCGCAGCGGTTCTCGGAATCAATGGGATCGCCATATCCGGAAACACAGGAGACGGCTCACAGGATGACATCAAATACTCTGTCGATGCTGTCAGCTCCCAGCCAGCCAATCACTGGTTCTATATCAACGCCGGGACGAACAGCACAAGCAACCTCTTGGGTGCCGGATTTCCGGAAGCCCTCGATTTGACCAATCCCAACCTAGAAAAACTGGACCGCGACAGACCGATCATCAGTCTCGATAAGACCTATGTTGGCGGCGCACAGTTCAAGTCCATTCCCTACCCGAGCGTTCACTTCGGATACTCAGCGCAGGGTCAAAACTTCATCGCCAAGAGAAACTGGTGGGCATTTTCAATTACCTTCGGGGCCCAGTCAGAGTCCGCAACGGGAGTTCGGACCCAGACGAAAAACTACGTCCTCTCCATTTATGAAGTCCCCTCCCAGTTGGCCTTGGAAAGTACCGCGACCACTTTCCTGGGCAAGCATGAGGACGGAACCTCCTGGGGGAACATCACAATCGAGGGAGGCGTATTCGCTGCCAAGGCCTCGACCGAAGGCACGCTCTCGCTTGAGCGCCTCTCCAGCCGGAGTGGCTTCACCCTCTCCGACACATCCACCGTTGGCGGTATCGGCAATGATGCCTTCACCGGTGACCTTCCCGCCCGGGAAGCCTACGAGGCGGACAACGACAACTTCTTCCCGATGTCCAGTTCTTCTGATTCGGGTCTGGTTGCATTCCTTCCAATCACGCAGGGTGACAACGCCTTTGATGACCTGACGGACACCGCCGACAACAACAGCGCTTCGACCACCGGCTGGAACTACTACAGCCGGCCAGCCATGCAATGCGTCATGAAACTCCGGGTCGAAGATGTCATCTCCCCGTCCGACCAGACTCCGACCGCGATTTCGTTTACCTACATGTTGGGTGGCATTGAGACCAGCGAGACCTTTACCCGGGGTAACAACTGGCCGAGCCAAAATTCGACCGAGGGAGCGACCTTTCCGTTCCATCTCGAGACGACTCAGTTGGGACGCCAGGCCATTGCGGTCTACGTGGACCGCATGGCGGACTACTTGGCTGCCAAGGGTGCAGACTCGCTGGCAGTGAATCACTCCATCATCGTCAACGCCAACTACCGGGACAACGCGACCATTGCCCGGCCTAACATCCCGAGTCTCTCGACAGATATCTCGGTGGTCCTCCGCGACACCAAGGACCTCACGGGCTTTACCAAGGGATTCTCCCTCGTTACTCCATTCCGGATGTATCTCGCCAACGACGTCAATATCGTAGCCAGCGGAACCGATACCTCCGGAAACAGCATTTATCCTCCGCTCTCACTCTTCGCTCCAGAGAAGCGATTTGGAGTGCGCGAGGAAGCGATCAACATCGAGTTCAAGGGACAGATCAACCACATTGGCAAGGAAAGCAACTCTGCGGTCCGTCCACTCGACCTTCGCTCGGGAGTCGATGATGAAGTCATCGCGGAAAACATCCAAGCCGAGCTTCACTCGATTTCCGACCCCAGTCAGCTTCCCCCAATCAATCAGATGAACTGGCTCGTTGTGATCGAGCAGGTGGAGTGAGTCATTGAGACCTCAATGGAAGTTCATCCCCCTCGCGGGAGCACTCCCGGCCCTTCACCGGGCTCTCCTCCAACTTCCTGAGGTCCGCCCCCTGGCAGTATTGCCTTTGCCAGTCATTCTGCCGGGTGTCCCTGTCCGTGCGAGGGCGCCACTCGAGCCCATCAGGGTCTCGCGCATCAAGCGCACCTGGCTGCTAGTTCCAAGATGCCGCGCCAGTTTTAGGCTCGTCCTCGTCGCTCTACGCCAAGGTTGGCCCTTTGGCAGCCCCCCACGGTCGCATACCCATCCATATCGTGCGTCATGCATCCGACCCTCGCCTTCCGACCTCCCTGCCCACGATCTCCGCTCCTAACCTGGCGCCATTCCTGCTAAGGGCCCTTGGGAGGCAGAAGAGGATGCATCGCGCCTAACGGACTGAGCAATCCTTGTTGCAAGGATTCTGAGGAGACTCGCATAGGCCGGAACGATTGGCTGTGGGTATCGACCCTGAATTGGAGTTCACTCAAATCTCGATTGGTTTCCGCCAACTGTTCCAGCAGATTCAGATTCTGCCCATGCAGGCCCTGGTTCTCGGATTTCAGCTCCTGAAGGCGGGCTACGATCTCCTCCAATGCTTGAAGGGTGGCAAGCTCCTTGTTTGAGGATACCCGCTGATTTCGGCTCTCTGCAAATTTCCTGAAACCCAGTACCCCAGTCGGGACAATAGCGGATCCCAAATCCGAATCTGATCTGCCCATCGGTAACCACTCGTGATTCTCACCAAGCTCCTTGGCACCCGATACGTGGAGGGCATGAATTGACACCGCGCCGCACATCAGGCCGAGGGCAACGCCGCTCGCGATCAATTGGAAGAGTGGATTCTTCATGGTTTCAATTCTTCATCGCCTCTCGGATCCCCGAGCACAGAAAACTCGGCCATAAACGAAGCCCTAACACGATAGTCTTCTTCATCACTGCTAGCTTCAGGCCGAACAGATTCCTGATCTGCTCCCGGCTCGCCGGAGCTGCCGGGGGGCTGCCCAACACCTGTCTCTTCATCATTGCTCACAACTGAGGGAGCGGGCTCCGCCAGTGAGGATCCGGGCGGGATCTCGTTAATGACGAAGGGCTTGAAAAGAGTGGCTCCCTCCCGCTTGACGACCAGAGGCTTGAGTTCTTCGCCCAAGAGTGCGCCTCCCACCGGAGCGACGGTAGCAAGGTCAATCGTATCTCCCGGAAGGCTTGCGACCGCTGGATCAAGGGTTCCCGACGACTCCGCCGTGGGCGGTGCCAAATCTCCCTGGATTCGAGCCGGACTCGTTTCCTGGAAGGCTGGAAGCGGGTCAGCTCGTGGTCCTTCGCTTGGAGCAGACAAAAAGACCGGCTTGGAAATATACATCCAGCAAAACACGCCCGCCAGAACTGTACTCAACAGCATCAGCGGCGGATACCAACGGTAAAGACTGCACCGTGAACAGGAACAATGAACTCGCTCGTGCTGAACCTCCTGCACAATCTCCGGCGCCCGGAGATCGTCACCAGACCTGTCGCTATCAAGCGGAGTGAGGGTAGAAACGCTTTGGCTCATATCAGTGAGGGCATCTATTCGCTACGCGTAATTGTGATGCGTCGGTTTGCGTAGGTGACTTCGACCACATCGGAGAGCGCTGGAAACTTTGTCAGGACCAGCCGTTCTTCGGTGAGTGTGAGCTGACGCAGGACGTTTCCGACCAGAGTATGGGCCTGAACCCCCGGCACCGTTTCCACACTTGCAGTCCCGATCCCTACCATCACGCCATCATTGCGGTGGATGGTAAACGAGGTGTAGCTTTCAGATCCTCCCTCTCCGTACAACCGGACACTGATCCCATCCGTGTAAACCCGGCAGACGTACGGCTTGCTCGCTACGGAGAACGGAGTTCCATTCCGAATCTTGACCCTCTTCTCAAACAGGTAGTTGCCGACAAAGCGGAATCCCGCCGGAAGCGCCTCGTCCTCGGCGTTACTGGGCGCAGGCGTAATCCAAAGGATACACGCCGCAAAAATCACCAAGTTGTGGACCAGGAATCTCATTCGCCAATATCCCAGAGCGAATCTGTCTGAGATCCCGAAGGATCGTAGACTGCGCCACCTGCCCCGTTGAGAACGGGAGGCGATACTGCCACATCGTAGGAGAGCACGTTTCCGTCCAGGTCCTCCACCACCGGAAGAGTTGTGCCTCCACTCGGAAGATAAGAAATCAACTCGCTTGATGTGATTGAAGAAACAGCTCGCCGCGGATTGTCGGCGAGGAACGAGCGCTGCGCTGCATAAACTTCACGCAGTGCGGTTGCCGCGTGCTTGCCCTTGTTCCACTCCCCGATGTTGCCGGCGAAGTACATGGTGGCTCCCATGATACTGAGGATTACGAATATGACGACAGTCAACTCGATCAGGGTGACGGCGCATCGGCGCCTGGATTGAATGGGGTTTCGATTCATTGGACTATTGGGGTTTGGGTTGCTACGCCGGGTTCATCAGCCGTTCTTGAAGAGATTGAAGGAATCAATCAATTCGGCCTTCAGTTCCTCGTTGGAGAGAACCATGTAGCCAAGAATGAGTACGGTAAGCACAGACACCACTGCCACCCCCCACCAAAACATCCGAAAGAGGAAGCTCTTCCCCTTCGGAGCAATAATGGACTTGTACCAGGGGTTGGTCTCAACGACCCGGGTCGCGAACATCTGATTTCCCTCACGCAATGCGTCCAGCAACGCTTCCACGTCACGCTTCGCATTCACGATCAACCGGTAGCGGTAGCGCCTGCTCGGCGACTGCTCGAGTTCTTCCACCAGCACCTGCGAAGGGACTCCCGATTCCGGAAGCCGCATCGTGTAAATGTGCGTGCGATAGATTAATCGTTCCCGCAGCCAGCGGTCAAATTGGGTAATTTGCATAATCCTGGAGGTTAGATTCCACTCTGCATCATCTTCGGTCCCATCAGGAAGATCGGGAGGAAGGTTCCGATAAAGACAGCTGCAATCAGGGAGACGGCCGCCATCAGGACGATGAAATTCAGAGTCTGGGTAAAGTCATTCATATAGTTATCCGCCTCCTCCTCATACATTTCAGACAACATCTTCAATTGATTGTCGATCGACGCGGACCTCTCCCCGATCGCCAGCATGTGAACCACTTGTTCGTCCAGCGATGTGAACTTGCTGAATGCGAGGGAAAGAGGAACTCCGGAGTGTTCGTACTGGTCTGCAGCATTCCGGATTTCCCCATACAAGGGGGTCGACTTGACGGAGTTCGCAGCCACACGCATCGATTTCGCGAGAGTAATTCCATTACCGTAGAGAAGCTCCATGGTGGAGAGAAACGTCATCTGCCGCAGGCTCATGATGAGGAGGCTGAGGAGACGCCACTTTGACATGGCGAGCGAGGTAATGGTGTTTCTAAAAGCCTCCGAACGCCAGATCATGATTCCGAGTGCGATCGCTCCAAGGACAACAAACGGCCAGAGAGCCTGGGTCGCATGACTTACCTTGAACGCAATCGCCGTCATGCCGTCAGGCTTCTGCTTGACTTGCAACAGCATAGCCTCGACCTGGGGAACAATTTTAATCTGTGAGACGATGAAGGCACCGACGAGCACAGTGATGACGATCCCCGGCAGAAGGACCGCCTTTCTAACCTGCTTTTGGAAGTGCAGGTCGGATTTAAGACGGTCCGCGAGTTCGCGGAACGCGCGGTTCAGTTGACCCGAGTCTTCCCCCGCCTGGATCAGGCCGATGGTCATGTCATCAAAACGACCCGTCTTCCGGAAGGCCTCGTTAACGGAGATTCCGGCACCTGTATCGAGGCGAATCTTATCAAGAGTCGCGGCGAGCACCTTGTTTGGAAGCCCCTGGCTATAGTACTTCAGGGCGTCCGAAGTATTGATCTGAGCCTTGAGCATCGAGGCCAAGCCTCGAAACATATGGATCAGCTCCTTCTTCTTGAAGTATTGCTTCTTCGATCCCTTCTTGGCCACGGCAGGTTTTGCAGCAGTAGCTCTCGCAGAGACCGGCGTAGGTGTCGTGGTGGCAGCGCCGTTACTCATCGGAATATGTCATGTCGATAGTTTTACTGATCGCCTCCAGGTCGGTTTGCCCCTCAGCAAAAAGCCGAAGACCACTTCGCCGGAGATTCGGAAGGGATCCATCATTGAGGACCATCATTTCAAGTTCGTAGGGGCTCATCTCGCCTTTCGAGAGCAAGTCTGAAACCCGAGGGGTGATTGGGATGATTTCCAATATCGCAGTTCGACCGCTGTAGCCGGTCTGACGGCATTCCGAACAGCCCCCATGCCGGGCGGAGAAAATCTGGCGGTCCGCCCACTCGTCCCCGAGATTGAAGGTCCGACGATCAGACTCATTGACTCCGTCCGTCGGAACCTTGCAGTCAGGGCAGAGGATCTTGATGAGCCGCTGTGCGCAGGCGGCCTTGAGAGTCTGCGCGATTTTCCAGCGTTCCATACCCAGCTGCTCGAAACGCTCGATGATTTGCGAAGCCCGCGCAGTGTGAATGGTCGTGAGAACCTTATGGCCCGTGACTGCCGCCTCAATTGCGAGTTCGGCAGATTCCCGGTCGCGAACCTCACCCATCAGAATGATGTCCGGATCACTCCGCATGAAACTTGTGATCATGGGCTTAAACTCGGCAGCACTCTTCAAGTCACAGTGCGTCACCCCCGGGATTTCATCCTCCACCGGATTCTCCAGGGTGAGGATATTCACCTCGGGGCGGTTCAGTTCCCGAAGCATCGCGTTGAGGGTAGTCGACTTTCCTGATCCGGTCGGTCCGCTCATCACGATGATCCCCGCTGGAATCTTCATGACACGGCCAATCTCGAAGAGTGTCTCATCGTCGAACGCCAACGATCCCTTCCCGAGCTTCACGTTGATGTGGCTCTTATCGAGCAGTCGCATCGTGATATGGTAGCCGCGATAGGTGCGGTGCCGCTCGTATCGAACATCGATGGGCCGATGGTAGTAGGAGATGGTGAAACGTCCCGATATACCCGGCTTCGTATTTCGTGTCTCCGTCGCCAACTTCATCAGGTTCAAGAAGAAGGCGTCAATCCGATCCTTCAGTTTCATGGGAATCTCGATCTTGTCTCCCAAATCCCCATCGATTCGAAAGGAGTAGTAAAAGGACTCCTTCTCAACCTTGAAGTGAATATCCGAGGCCCGGAGCTTTGTCGCGGCGGCCAGGATCGTCGCTGCCAACTGGGCAATGGTCTCGTCATGATCAGTAGTGACATCGAAGTCCTCCAGGCCATCATTCATGTCCTCGACATCGATGGATTCCAACTGCGAGCGATTCGGCCCGGTAGTGGTGGTCACTCGTTCAATCGCCCGGCTGATCTCACTGCTGAGGGTGACGATCTTGTCGATCTGCAGGTCGGGAAAGCGGGGGGCGAGGTATTCGTCAGGCAACGAACTCCAAGGATTGGAGATCGCCACGAGAAGGCGATTGCCATGGGAACAAAGAGGAGTGAATCCTCCTCTCGTCAGAAGCGCGGGATCGCAGACCTCCAACAGGGAGGGTTCACAGAACTCCGCAATCTTGGGGAGAAACGGAAGACTGTTCAGTTGGGCGATCGCAGCCATGAACAGAGGCCGCGAGACACGGTTGGGAACCTGGTCGTGCCCCAGTTCTGCGAGCGACACATCGTGCTCAGCAAGCGCGTCCATGATACCCCCGCTGATCAGATCGTTAAACTGAATGCCGTCAAACTCGATCATATCCCAAACTGTTTTTGGCAGAGCGAAATCCAGCCGTCATGGTGGAGCAACATGCGGGAGATCATCGGCCGGGTTCCAGTTTTCTCACTCAGAACCTGGATGATCAGTTCCGCGGTGATGCTCAGGGATACCGGATTAATTGATCCGATGCCGATCACCTCGGTTTCTTCGGCATAGAGCACTGGCGTCATCAAGCGCTCGCAATGGTCCGACAAGCCCTCGTTCATTTCGTAAAAGGCTGACGGAGCGGACAGCCGGTTCCCGAAAGGAATCAGGGTCAACTGATTTCCCATCACCTGGGAGAGCGCCCGCCCAAGGTTTTCCACTTCTGCGGGGCGGGCATCCGGATCCCTCACCCGCAGAGCCGCCAGGAACTCCAGCGGATCCCACGGCCTCGGCCCCCGGAGTGGGGCAAGGCCGTGATCGTGAAGATGACGGAGTTCATCCGGAGTGCTCAGGCCATGCTCCTCCAGGAGCGTGCTGGTTTGTTCCAAGCAAGTCGGGTCGGTAGCTGGAGGCGCAGATCCCTTAGAAGGTGCACCCGCCAAGACTAGCGTTTTGTTGCTATTCACAAGAGGTTCCAGATTGAGTCTGCGTGATGGCCTATCGCTTGCGGATTCCGAGGCGGCCGTGACGAATGCCACTCTTGGCGCTTCCACAACATCCCTTCAAGTCGGCCCTCAACTCCTGAACACTCGGCTGGTGATCACGCTGGCCAGGTCGCAGGTCCTTCAGGGTCCGATCCAGATCCGGCAAGTGGGCCGGTCCAGGAAGCGAATCCTCAATCCAGTCGTGGCCGGGCTTGATGCTGAGGTTATCACGAATCCACTTGCTAGTCTCGCAGGACTTGGCGACCGAGCTAGGATCGTAGGAAGTCGGAGTGACCACGAACACCAGGCTTGTAGTCTCCTTGGAGGCCTCCTTGCTCTTGAAGAAGAAGTTGATCCAAGGAAGGTCCCCGAGAAACGGAACCTTGGTGTTTTTCTTCGACTTCACCTGCCCATAGAAGCCGCCCACGATGAGCGAATGGCCGTCCGGAATCCGCGTGACACTCTCAATCATCGACTCGCTGACCCGCGGATACTCATTGCCGCTCTGGCCAATGATATATTCGACGATCTGAGCAGAGCGCGGACGCATTTTCATCCGGATCGTCCCGTCGGGGAGCAAGGTCGGGGTCACCGCAACGGTCACCCCAATCTCGCGGGTAGTCGCCGGATCACCTACCGGGTCCTTCGTGTCCACCGAGTAGCGAATCTCCTCCGTTAACTGGCTGCTAGCCGTGGTCGTATTGACGGTGGTCGTGATAATGGGCACGCGATCAATCAGGGAGATGGTCGCCTGTTCGTTATCTTCCGTGATCAGGGTCGGATTCGAAGTCTGGGTTACAAGTCCACCTCTCTGAAGAGCACGAAGAACTCCATTGATCTGCAGTGGTGACAGTACGATCGAACTGTTGCCGGGAGTATCGGATCCGCTGAGCACACTTCCGCCGGTCAAGGTGCCAACAGCGGCGAGCGTGCTCTCGATTCCGAACAAGGAATTGAGGCTGCCAATCGTCTCAAGCGGGATACCCGCCGCACCGAGATTCAAGGACCAATCGACGCCCTTTCGCTCTGCTGCTGAGCTGTTGATACTCAGGATCTTCACTTCGATCACAATCTGACCCTTGGCCTTGTCAATCGAGGTCAGCAGCGAGCGGGCCCGGTCAACCTGGTGGGCCGAATCGATGATGATGAGGGTATTGGTCTTGGGCTCATAGTTCACGATCCCGGTGGGCGACAACATCGGCTGGATCAGTGCTTTGATCTGCTCGATGTCAGTCGGCCGGAGATAACGAAGCTGGTAGACCCACTCTGTAGCGGGCAGTTGGTTCAACTGTTCGTTGTTCAGCGCATAGACCGTTTCGCCTTTCTGATAGAGCGTAAGTCCATACATGAAGGCCAGGTCTTCCATCTGCTGCAAGGGATTACCGCTATTGAGGTGACCGCTCACATTGAATTCAGGACCAGTAATTCTCGTGTTATGGAAGTACTGCTTGTTGGCTCGCTTGGCCAGCATCTGAAGGATGTCATTGAGGGCGGCGTCCCTGATGAGTATCGCTCCATCGGCCTCTGAGATTTGACCGACGTTATCAACCGCCGCACCGGGGCCACCTTCTCCACCCGGGGGCGGAGGCGGAGGTGGGACATCAGGAAGATCTCCTGCACTCGGAAGGGCCGGAGCACCAATTGGAATATTCCCCTCCAGTGGATTGAATGGGGGAGCGGACGGATCAACCGCCTTCGGAGCCGACGGATCGATCGCGGGAGGGCTGGCATTCGGCTCCGCGCCCGGATTCCCCGGGCCGGTGGGAGCCGGTACCCGCTGCCCGTGAGCAAGGGCGATGCTCAGCAGCAGGGATGGGAACAGCAGTTTGTTCAGTTTCATAGGAATGGTTTTGTTGGTGACTCAGTGATTAGGGTGTGGGAGGAGGGGAATCAAAATCGAGGTGAAGCGGCTCAACTTCGCCGCGGCCGCTGGGAGTTACCCCGCGGACATCGATGGAACCGGCAGACGCGGTGACTCCGTCAGGTACAATATTGAGGCGTCGCAGGGCGACTTCTCCCGTGTCGAGATTCTTGAAAGCCACTTGGGAACCACTCACCGATTCCACGCGGACCGAGAGGCGTTCGCCAGCACGGACGATGGGGAAAACCTGTCCAAGCCGGAAGATGCGCGCACCCACAAGGAATTCCTTCTCCTTGGGATTGATCACAGAAATCCGAATGCTGTTGATGAACTCGTTAAAGGGCGTTTTCCTGCTGATTTTCGAAATCGATCCCGACAGAGTGGGGCTCTTGCCGGAGACCTGGTAGAGACCGAAGGGACCACGATCCTGCTTGTTGATTGCAAGACGTTGCTTCAACAACAGGACTCGATCGTCGAGTCCGTCGGCGAGGAAGCGAGAGGCTACGGTGGTCAACTCCTCGGTCGCTCCACTCGCGGGGCGCGCAGTCGTTTGGCCTTCCGCAGCAATCGAAAGTGACGACGTCAGGAGAATGGTGATCGAGATCGTTTTCATTTTTTCTGCCAGGCTGTGTAGATGAGGTCCGCGTTGAGGGTGTCTTGATTGGGCTGCGCGATGGAGAGTTTGATACTATCGAGTTGGAGTTGAGGCATGCGCGTCTCCAGCTCCAGGAATGCATTCTGGAGTGCTCGGAACGTTCCCCTGAATGCCAGCTGAAGCTGAATGGAAGGCTGTGAACTGGCACCTCCGATTCCGCCGGAAGAAGAGGTGCGACGAAACTTCGTCTGCTGAAACTGCTTGCCGTCGTACCGTTTTTGATACTCGCTGAAGAAGCCGTTTACGGCGGTGGCGGTGGGCTTCTCAAAGAGGCGCATCCAGCGGTTCATGTGGGGCTCTTGAGTCCGAATTTTTTTCTCCAGTGCCTCGCGCTGAGCTTCGACGCTCTTGTGGTCCTCAAATTTTCTCAGTCGCGCCTCGTATGTCTTCTCGAACTTGCCTCGGAAGTGAAATCCGAGTGCAAACACGAGCACGATGAGCAGAAGAGGGGCAACCAGCCCGAAAATGATGACAGGTTCTTTGTAGTGTGGATTCATGGTGCGGCAATTGTTGGGATTGCAATCGGATCCTCGGCCGAAATCCGTTGAGTAACCGTAAGATTGAAAACAAAGGGAAACCGTTCTGAGGGCTTCGTCCCCGATTCCTTGTAACGCTTGTTCTCAGAGGCGAGGAGGTTCACCACGAGACTCCTGGTCGGGAGGTCCGTTCTCAGGGATTCATCTCCGGTGAGCTTGTAAACGGACTCGAAGACCCGGTTCATCCCCTCCGTCGTGTTGATGATCGTGAGGTGCTCGAGGGCTTCGTCATTGACGAGCCCGCTAATTGTCCACTCCTTGGTCATGCTGGCCTTTGCTTGCTCGCGAGTGATTTCCGGTCGAACAGTGTGGACCGCCTCGGAGAGCACGACACTGGCGGGATTGGGGAAGAGCTGATTCATCAGCTCCATCGTGACCCATGCTTTCGAACGATCCGCGAGGTAAGAGTTCCACTGCTCATAGCGATGGATCTGGCGCGCAAGGACTTTGTTTCCCTCTCTTGAAATCTGCGTTCCTGCAGAGTGCCATGCCGGGTCGCGCAAAATCTTGAAGGCCCTCAATCCAGTCCATCCGAAAAAGAGAACGAGGACAGCAGCCCCGATCCGAAAGCCCAGACCCCCGAGGCGGAGTGCCTTCATCTCCATCTGCGAAGGATAGAGTTCAGCCTCCTCTACGGTGGCGGGAAGAAAATCCTGCGTCGCCCACTTTTGCTCTGCCAATCCTCGAAATGTCTCGGAGGCCGCCAGCCCTGTGGGCTCGTCCTCCACTTTCAACATCGAGGGCGCCTGAAACTCGAGGGGTACCTCTGCGTCAAACTGCGCGTTCTCACGCCGGTTCAGAACGGTAGCATCTGGTAATACTGGAAGCGCCGCCCCACCCTCACCGTTCTCTCCCCGGGCGAGAGGCAGAACATAGACAAGGGGCTCGGGCAGCTCCAAAGCTGCCGCCATGGTCTGGATGATCCGGCCCACATGGGGCGGAGTTCCCCCCGCATGATGCCGGACGGAACGCAGCATCACGAGATCACCCTCGCCCGTGAAGAAGGCGATGACGGAGAAGGTGGAGTAAGAGAAAAAGATGCAGAACGGCTGGGAAGGGAACTGGGAGGCCAGCTGCGGAAGGGCGGCAAGAGCGACCAGGGGAGCGCTCAACGCACAGGTGAGAATTGGAAAGTTGCTCGTCTCGCCAACTGCACGGAACTGCCGGAGAAACTCCTGGTGCTTTCGGGAAATGGTAATGGCGGACCCGAACAATTGGCCCGGCTTGGCTCCCGGATAAGGAAAGATCCGGAAGGAGAGCTCATCCATCGAGATGCTGTGATCCTCCAGGACTTCCTGGGGAGCATTGATGAGCTGGCGACTCAATTCGCGCATGTCTTCGGGCTGCTCGTTGGCGTGCGCGAGCTCCGAGATTGCAAATTCGTCTGCCAGGTGAAGAACCACGCCCAGGGACCGGCATTCGACTCCGGTGAATTCACCCCGAATGGTGGTGAGGTATTCCTGGAGGTCTTCTTCGGTCAATTCACGGGACGGCGCTGAGACGCGGATCCAGGTTTTCTGGGAGTCCTTTCCACGGCACACGTGGGCTTCGGATATCTCATCGCCTTCAAGGAACAGGTGCAACTGGCACTCAAGCTCGAGTGCATTGCGGAACCAGTCGGAATTCTTCGAACGGCTCGTCTCCCGATGAAGACGGCGGGCTTGAAGGAATCTTTGCCAGACAGATAGTTGGGTGGGGTGAACCAGGGACTCCATAGCGGGAGAGGATGAAGAAGCGCTCCCGGCGAGTCGAAGGGATGGGACCTTCGGAATCTCGGCCTGAGAGTCAGGAAATGTAATGACCGGAGGAGCCCGCGCCGGATCGTATCCGGCGCCAGCTTCCGGAAATTGTTCTTACCAGTCGGAGTGGAGGCTCGGCACATGCTTGTCCGTCGTCGACAGCGAGCACGTCATATAGAGCGTTCCCACGTTGGGGAGAAGGGTTCCACCAATGTTGTAGGAACCGGACGACGGGCAAGTCGGGGTGGTCTCCACGAACTTGCCAACTCCGATGATATCGCCCTGCGCACCAGTGACGGTGTCGCCGGCGGTGTGACCGTTCATGTTCTGGTAGGAGCGCATGCCCTGCTGGACGTTACGGATGTTCATAATACAACCGGCGCGGTCAGAACCCCTCTTCCAAGCGCGAGCGCCCACGAAGAGGATACTGATCAGAGAAAGAAGGACGAGGATAACGACCGTCAATTCGATGAGGGTCATCCCGGACTTCTTGGTGTTTTGGGTGTGTGTCAGTGTCATGGTTTCGTTGTCTGTTTTGGTTGATGATGCGCACGAGTGCGCACGTTTTGAGGTTCCCAAAATCACC
>JAYGGC010000159.1:0-2038 GCA_046581525.1 Roseibacillus sp.
CGATGATGAGCCCGAGCGGCAACACCGGCGTTACGGATCGCACATCCTGGGACAGAGCCTGCTCACCGCGCGGCGGCTTACCGGGGCCGGAGTGCCACTGGTCACCGTCTATGCCGCGGCGGGTGACCTGAACGGGAGCAATGGCGCCCACTTCGATACCCACGCGGACGGATACAACCGCCTCAAAAACCAGATGCTGCCCCCGCTGGACCAGGGATTGTCCGCCCTGCTCGACGACTTGCACGAGAGCGGAAGGATTGAAGAAACGCTGGTGGTGTTGCTGACCGAGTTTGGACGCACGCCCAAGGTCAACGGCTCGGGCGGCCGCGACCACTACCCGAAAGTGTACACCGTGGCACTGGCGGGGGCCGGCGTCAGCGAAGGCCTGCTCTACGGCACGTCCGACGCCAGCGGTGCCTTTCCCTCCAGCCAGGCCGCTACGCCCGCAGACTTGCACGCAAGTATATTTCACGCCCTCGGCATCGCGCCCAATCGCACGATCCACGACCTCGACGACCGCCCGCTGCCGATGTGCGACGGTTCGGTGTTGCCTATCTTCTCCTGAGCCCGGCGGCACATTTCATGGCGGGCATCCGCTGGGGGAATTGGATCGAGGGGGGATGTACGAGAAGCTTACAATGCGACTGGGAAGGAGAGGTAGGATCCACACGATGAAAACACTGATGCTCTTCCTTGGTTTACTGGTTGGCTCGGTTCAGTTCGCCCTGGCCGGAGGCAACAGTTCCCTCGTCGATCTCGACAAGGTGAAATCCATCAAGATCGAGAAGGGAAAGATCACCATTGTGGGCGATGGGATGGTGAAGAAGCGGGTCTTCAGCGACGAGGAACACAAAGATTCCACCATCTTCGGCCAGCCCGCTCAGTGGCAGGTCACCAAAGTCCGCGATTGCACGTTCGAAATCGTTCCCTACGACACCCGCGCCGACGTGGCGGGCGTGCCCGGAGGCGGCCCCGACCAAGTGACCCCCGAGAGGAAGAAGCAGAACGATGCTCAATTCGCTGGGCTGGTCGCTATTGCGAGAACGATCAATGCCGGCGATGCGGTCCACATCGGCTATCAACGTGATCGCACCATCCTCCTCGGATATAAGATCACCCACATCGTCGGCGCAGGGTCCCTGCGCAAAATGGCCAAGGCCAAGGCCAAGTAAAAGGCAGAACCGATTTGTGTCGATTGCGACGCACCGTTGGAGGGGTCGTGAAGCAACCATCCTCCTGCCATTACACCTCACGCCCCGATCTGTAATTGGATCTTGAGCTGGAGACCGCTTGAATGGCTGCCACGATCGCAGGGGGCCCGGGAAACTTGGCCGCCATAAAGCAAAAAACAGCAGGACGAGCAAACCCAGGCGGCGGCAACTGCAGCGGGGTAGGGCCAGCCCTCCCTTCCTCTTCCACCCTCCGATTCACGTTGATTCGCGGCCCTGTGCGGTTTAAACACCGCGCCCACTCTCATGCCAACTCAAGTCGGCCTCATCTCCCTTGGCTGTGCCAAGAACCTGATCGATTCCGAGATCATGATCGGACACCTCCAGGAGGAGGGCATGATCATGACTCCGGAAGCCGATCTCGCCGACGTCCTGATCATCAACACCTGCTCCTTCATCGACGTGGCCAAGGAGGAGTCGGTGCAGACCATCATTGAGGCCGTCAACGCGCGGCAGGAAGATCCCGCCCGTGAGAAGCAGAAGATCATCGTGGCGGGTTGCCTATCGCAACGCTTCAACGTTTCCAAGAACGAGGACGATCGCCTGCCGGGGCTCCTTCCCGAAGTGGACGCCTTCATCGGCCTCGATCAAGTGACCCAAGTCGCGCCCATCGTCCGCAAAGTGCTCAACCGTCCCATCGGTGACGAGGCGCTCGACACCGTCACCGCCAAGCCGCGTTTCATTCCCGACTACACCACCCCGCGCTTCCGACTCACGCCCAGCCACATGGCTTACGTCAAGATTGCGGAAGGTTGCAACCACACCTGTTCCTTCTGCATCATCCCAACCATCCGCGGACAACATCGCTC
>JAYGGC010000172.1:0-3293 GCA_046581525.1 Roseibacillus sp.
TCTTTGCTTCTTCAGAAATCCGATCGCTTCGTCGGTGTAGAGCTTGGTGAGAGCACCCATGTCATTGCTGGTGTGCAGCTTCTCGCGGTTGCGGTGAAAGGTCACTCTACCGCCATCGTTGGCGCCCAGGGTGCCGAAATAGTAATCGAATCCCTGGTCGTTGGGGACCAGGCCTTCCTGGTAGCGCCGCTGCGAAATGTCCCACTTGCCGATGCAGGCGGTGGAGTAACCGGCCTCCTTCAGAACTTCCGCGACGGTCACTTCCTCCCCATTCGTCTTCCAGCCCCCGCCGATGCGGACCGGATAGCGTCCGGTAAGCAGGGCTCCGCGCGACGGCCCACAAACCGTCTGGGCGTACATGCTGGTGAACCTGGTTCCTTCCTTGGCCAGCTGGTCCAGCCGCGGGGTCTGGTACTTGGTCGCACCAAAGCAGCCGAGATCCGCGTAGCCGACATCGTCCAGGAAGATAATGACGAAGTTGGGTTTCCCGGCGGCAGAGGAATTAAACGCAGAGAGCGCAGAGGCGCAGAGAAGCGCAGTGATTGATTTCAGAATCATGATTCTAGTTCACCGTTGAGGATGCAGATGCGCGGCAGGTGAGAAGTTGTTGTTCGTAATTCGTGCGAAATAAGTTTCGCCTTCAAAGAACCTCTGCGGCCCTCCGCGTGCTCTGCGTTTAAAACGACACCTAGAACTTATCCCGGTTATCGTCCTTCACGGCGTCCTCGTAATAGTAGTGCGTGCACTTCAAGATGACCTTCTTTTCGAATTCGTCGCCCTGCACGTGCTTGAGGAAGGTCGCCACCGTCTCTTCCGCCATCTTGCGTGGGAACTGTTGAGGTGTGTCGAAGAGTTTTTTCTCATAGACGCCCACCTTGCCATCGGGGGATCCGTCGAAGCCGATGATCGTGATTTGATCGGTGAGGCCGGCCTTCTCCACGGAGGTATAGGCCCCCAGTCCGCATGGATCATTGATGGCGAAGATGGCCACCAGGTCGCCGTTGGCTTGAATCATGTCGTTGGCCACGTTGCTACCCACGATCCGGTCGCCTTCGCCATTGAGCTCACTCACGATTTCGAGCGCGCTGCCGTTCTCCTTGAGGTAGTCCTTGAAACCGTTGACGCGCAGGATGCAGGAGTTGGCCTTGGGCAAGTTGATGATCCCGATCTTCCCCTTGTTGCCGGTGACCTTCATCATGCTCTCCCCGGCGAGGCGGCCGCCCTGGTAGTTGTCACTGCCGACGTGGAAGGTGACCAGCTTGGCCACTTCCGGATCTTCCATCTGAATATCGAAGGTGAAGACCGGCACGCCTTTCTCGTGGGCTCGCCGCACTCCTTCCGCAGTGGCCTTCGAGTCCGCAGGATTCAGGAAAATCGCCACGCAGCCTTGCGAGACAAACTCATTCATCTGCGTGTTTTGCAGGGCGGCGTCCCCCTTCCCATCCATGGCCTTGAGCGTGTAGCCCGCTTCCTTCGCCTTCTCCTCCATGATCTGGGCGATGAACTGGAAGAAAGGATTGTTCAGGGACATGCACGTCATTCCGATCGTGCCCTTGCTCTCCCCGTTGTTCGCGCCGTCCGCGCCGTCGCTGGCGCCTCCTTTCTTTTCGCCACAGGAGACGACCGACAAAAGAAACCCCACTAGGGTGATAAACAGGAAGCGATACGTTTTCATAAATCTGTGTGAGACTGAGTTCAGAACGGCCTCCTGTGAATCCAAATTCGCGGCCCTGCTCGTCCTCCATTCGTGCCACTCATGAAAACTCGTGATAGTTCGTGTTTGGAAAGCAATTGGCCCTCGGTGTGGTCGATCGCCCGTGGATCGCAATCTCAGGGACGGAGCGACTTCACGAACTTGCCAGCAGCTTCCGCACCCCGCCGCTCTGGCGGACCTTGTCGAGGATGACCGCCGCGATGATGATGATGCCGAGGACGATGTCCTGGAGCGGATCGGCGAAGTTGAGCTGGTTCATGCCGTTTTGCATGACGCCGATGATGAAGGCCCCGATCAGGGTGCCGAAGACCCGACCGCTCCCGCCGAAGAGGCTGGTGCCGCCCACCACCACGGCCGCGATGACCGACAGTTCGTAGGAGGTTCCCATCACGGTGGTCGCCGCGTTCACGCGAGAGGCCTCGAGGCAACCCCCCAGGCCGGCCATCAGTCCGCAGACGGTGTAAACGAAGACGATCACGGCCGCTACCGGAACTCCACTCAGGCGAGCCGCTTCGGGATTGCCCCCCACTGCGTAGATATAGCGGCCCCACTTGGTGCGCGACATGAAGATGTGGGCCGCGACGTAGAGCGCTACGAGAAGGGTGACGGTGTTGGGAATCCCAAGCATCGTTCCATGGCTCAGCCAGGTGAATGACTCCGGAAGGTTCGTGACCGTGAAGCCTTCATTCGCCGTCTCCGCGAGGCCGCGCGCGATCATCATGATCCCGAGCGTCACGATGAAGGGCGCCACCTTGAAGAAGGCCACCAGGGAACCCGAGACGAGACCGATCAGCCCGCAACACAGAATTCCCACCGCGAATCCGAGGAACACCATCCCGCCGCTCACATCCTCGACGGTGCCACCGGCTGCGATCACCTTGTCGACCTTCATCTCGATCACCCAGGCGCCCATCATGGCCGAGAGCCCGATCAGGCTCCCCACCGAAAGATCGATTCCGGCGGTCACGATCACGAGGGTCATCCCGATCGCCACGATCGCAATGACGACCACCCGCGCCACCACCGCCATGAAGTTCTGCCCGGTGAAGAAGGTCGACATGAGACGCTCGTTTGGCGTGAGGGTGAGGAATCCTTTGAACTCCGGATAGTTCTTCGGGATGTTGTCGATCACCGGTTGGGCGACCGGCCCACCAGTTGCGATTGCACCGAGAGTTTCCCCCTCCGCCTTCAATTCATCCAGGGCGACCCGCAGGTCCCGCGGTTCCCCGATGACCAGCCGAAACTTCGTCGAGCCGTCCGACTCCAGTCCCTTGGCGACCATCTCGGCGAGACGGCCGAACGGCGTATTGCGCGCCCCGAAGACAATCACGGTCTCGTCTCCGGACACCTTCCTGGTGATCTCCTCCACCAACTCCGCAGCCGCGCTCGGGCCGTCCGGCGACTGCCGCTTCAGCGTCAAGAGGCTGAACAAAATACACAGCGCCAGGAGCACCAGCACCATTCCGTAGTCGCCAAGCTTGATCTTCATTCCGCGGGAGGGCGGCATCGCAGCACACGAAATCCGTTATGGCACGTCACATTTTGCGATCATGCCAAGACGAGCCGGGGAACCCTCGAT
>JAYGGC010000223.1:0-13770 GCA_046581525.1 Roseibacillus sp.
GCCACGACGGACATCGTTGGCGCCAGGGGTGGCCTCGCCCGTGCGGAGAGTGAGGGTGCCCAGGATCCTCCAGATGCCCTCGTGACCCGTGAGATTGCGCAAGATGAGGCTCTGCTGCCGGTCACTAGTGTTGCCAAAGGAATTCCCCAGGACCATCTTGGCGAAGACCTTGTCGCCCGCGCCCTTCATCGAGATGAGGAGGCCGCGGGGGTCGGCCGGGTCTTCCACGCCCTCTTTCTTCCGCTTCTCCTGGTGGGCCTCGGCCTGTTTCTTGTCGGCTGGTTCAAGGAGTCCGATCTCGGCGTAGTGTTTCTCGTCTGCGGGAATCTCGAGACCCACCCGGAACCGGGCGATGGCATCGACCAAGGCGCGCAGTTCACCCACGTTGTCGATGGGATAGTCCTGACGATTGGCAACGACGAAGGCATTGCCCTTCCTGCGAAGGACCACTTCGGTTTCTGAGTTCGCGATGCGGACTTCCTCGAGCAAATCCACGTCGAAGGCCTCGATGAGGTCTTCGCCGATGAGTTCATGGGTGGGGCTGAACCGTTGCGGCACCTTCCATAACGTGTATGCCGCGATGGAGACCGTGACCACGACTAGGCCGATCAGAATGCGGAGGGGTGTCTTCTTCATTTTGCTGCCGTTTTGAGTTTGCGAGTGAGTCCGACGATCAGTCCGATTCCAAGCACGATGGTCGGGGTGATCAGCAGGTTCATCCAGTTGTACCAATTGATGGCAGCTTCCACTTCGGCGCGCTGCTGGCGATCAATCTTGTTTTCCTCGCGTTTCAGATCGCGCGCCTCCCGCTCCAGCTTTTGAATTCTCTTTTGCCGATCTGCTCCGTGTCCGAGGAAGGTTCCCTCCTCCGTCTGGATCACATCGAAGGTCATGCTCTGTTCTTGAAGCTTCTCGAGTTTCTCCCGGATTTCCTTGCGAGGCTTGGCCGCACGCTCAGCGGCCCTCTTGCGAATCTTGGTGATGACCGTGAAGCTGCGGCTGGTGGAATCACGCCCCCGGATGTTCGCGAGGTCTTGATCACCAGCGAGGGTTTCGACAAGGTTCATGATGAACGCGATGTTGTCGTGTGCTCGCTCGGCGCCGCTCTCGGAGTCACCCATGAAAAAGTCGAAGAGCATGTCGACATCGGAGATGATCGCGATGGTGCCCTCCTTGGTGCCTTGGGCCGTGTGGTAATCTTCTTCTTCCTTCTTGGCGGATTCGGCAGGTTCCGCGGGAGTTGGGGTTGCTTCTGCGGGCGGAGTGGTTTCTTCGGGCGGAGTGGTCTCTGCGGGCGGAGTGTTCTCTGCGGGCGAGGTGTTCTCTGCGGGAGCTGGGGGCGGTGTTGGGGTCTCGGTCTCAGCCTCTGTCTCGGGAGTCTGAGGATTAGGGAAAGAGCCTTCCCCGGGTTCGCCGGAGCTGGGTTCCGGTGAAGGATTGGAGGGGGGAGTCTCCGGCTCGGGAGCAGGTGCTGGTTCCGGCGCGGGCTCAGGTGCTGGTTCCGGCGCGGGCTCAGGAGTTGGTTCCGGTGCGGGTTCGGGAGTGGGTTCCGGGGCCGGTTCCGGGGCCGGTTCCGGCGGGTCTACCGAATCGGGTGCGTCCGGGGGCAGGAGGGGCGGTTGCAAGGGTGGAATGACGGGTTCGGGTGCGATGGGAGCAGGCGGAGCGATCTCCGGTTCTGGTTCTTTGGTGGGATCATCATCGTAAGCCGACTTGAACTTGCCTTCGAGCAGCACGGCCACTGGATAGCGCCTGGGCTTCGCGGAGGCAGACTGGAAGTTGGTGGTTACCTGTTGGAGGTTCTCCGCTTGGTTGAGGAGCAGGTTGGCGAGGTCGCCCGGGATTGACTTTGCCTTGCCGGAGGTGCGAACGAGGGTCCGCATCCTGAGACCGTTCTTTGGTTTGCCCATGATGGGAGAGGGATCCACCATGAGGATTGACTTCAGCCCCCGGGTGGCCGGGTGATCTTTGGTGAGAGCGTCGTTTTCGAATCTTGTCATCAGGCCGTGGCCCCGGGCAATCGAGCCGAGGATCAGCTGTCGATTTTGGCCAGGAATCTGCTCCAGCATTCTCCCGAGGCGGAACTCGCGGGAGACCATCTGTTGCAGTGGGCGGTTGTAGGAAACCGGGTGAGTGTATTCGGGGTCGTAGACCAGAGGATTGCCGTCTTTCTGGTCTCCCAAGTTGACGCCCCAGGCGGGGGTGAGGTCATCGAGACCGGAGCGATAATGCGACCACCCGCTGGACTCGAAGAGATTGTAGAGATCCTTATACCACTTTGGGTGGTTCTCCTGGAGTTTGAGGGGGAGGACCGTGGAATAGACGTCAAAGAAGCGTGAGACGAAGTGCTGGTTGTCGAGGAACGCGATGGCCTTGCCGCCATTCACGAGGTACTGGTCAATCGCGTACTGCGTTTCAGTGGAGAGAAATTCGAGCGTGGTGGCGCCCATGGCCGGGAAGCCTGGTTGCATCGATTGCGGCCGGTTGACCTTGACCGGGTGCACGATGAGGAGGAGGTCGAGGCCGGCGAAGGGATGATTCTCGTGGTCTGGCCTCATGGGGCCGACGTCGAAGGGGATGGAGACGATATCGAACTCGCGGGCGAGGTGCCGGTAAATGACGGAGGGGGGTCTTCCTTGTCCTGGCATCCCTCCCTGTCCGCCGAGTGCCATCTCGGAGCCCTCGAGGAGTCCGATCTTGCGACGGATCGTCCGGGTTACCGCGCTGATGGCCCGGGAGAGATGGTATTCGAGGTTTTCCTCCTGCTTGGGATCGAGAAAGGCGAGGACCTCGGTCTTTTCCAGGCTGCTGACCGACAGTCCGAAGTAATAGGGCTGGTTGGCGCGCTGGTTGAAATCAAAATCATCGAGGGAGCCGCCCTGAGGCATGTCCATCCGGGGGTCCCGCCGCATGATGCCGTCGAGATCGGCGGCATCTTGTTCCTTGGAATTGGGAACCGGGGTATAAGTTTGGACCACCACGGAATTTCCGGATGCCTTGGCATATTCTTCGAGAAGGTCTTTGACCCGCTTGGAGTACTCGATGAAGTGCTTGGGAAGTTGGACATCATCTTGGTCGCTCAGGTAGAACCGGATGGTAATCGGCCGGCCCGATCCCTTGGCTTTCTTCAGGATCGAGCGCGTTCCATCACCGAGGGTGAAGATGTCTCCCTCGGTCGTGTCCCAACGAACCGGGGCAATTCGCCGGACGATGACATTGAGGGAGATGACAATGGCGAAGAGGCCGATCACGATGAACAGAGCCTTCCAGCTATCGAATGCTTTCATGAGACAGGAATCGATGGTTGTGAATCAGGCCCTCTTGCTTTGGAGGACGGTGTTGGTGATGAAGAGACAAAGGGTGATCACACTGATGAAGTAGAAGAGATAGCGCACGTCGATGAGGCCTTTCGAGAAGTCGGTGAAGGCTGGCATGACGCTGATGGAGGCGAGGAGTTCCCCCAGGATTGCGAGGCTGGACACGCCGCTATTGGCGAAGAAGTTTTGCACTGGGTCATAGCCGATCAGGCAGAGAATGAGGCAGACCGGGATGGAGACCGCGACGCAGATCACCTGGCTGCGAGTGAGGGCCGAAATCGCGATCGCAACCGCGATGAAGGTGCCTCCCACCAGGATGCTTCCCAGGAAACCTGCAATGATCGGACCAGGATCGGGGTTGCCGAGCTTGGCAACCGTGATCCAAACCGAAAAGGTGAAGAAGAGGGATACGACGAGGACGACGAACGCTCCCAGGAATTTCCCGACCACCAGTTCAATCGTGCGCACGGGCATGGTGGAGATGAGTTCAAGGGTTCCCTGCCGGTGTTCGTCCGCCAGCGTGCGCATCGCAAGCAGCGGGGCGTAAAAGGCGAGCACCCACGGGTGATAAGAGAAGAAGTAGTCTTTCAGCGCGGCCTGTTCGCTCTCGATCAACTCGCGGCCGGGCCAGAGGAAGGTCAGGGCGTTGACCACGACGAGGAAAATGAAGATCAGGACGTAGGCGAGAGGGGAGGTGAAAAAGGAGGAGACCTCCCGGCAAAAAATGCTCCAAATGTTTTTCATGGCGATTGGGTGGCTCAGGCCACCACGTCGGAAGTGGTCAGTTTGCGGAAAAGATCGGTGAGGGAGCCGTCGCCAGCGTCCCGCAAGCTCTCGGGAGTGCCTTCCGCCACGATCTTGCCCTGGTCGATAATCATGGCACGGGTGCAGGAGGCGTCGACCTCTTCAAGAATGTGCGTCGAGAAGATGATGGTCTTTTCCTTGCCGAGCTCGCGAATGAGATTGCGAACTTCGTGCTTCTGGTTGGGATCCAGGCCGTCGGTGGGCTCGTCGAGAACGAGGACCTCGGGATCGTGGATAAGCGCTTGCGCGAGGCAGGTGCGGTGGCGGTAGCCCTTGGAGAGGGTGTCGATCGACTGGTGGACGACGCTCTCAAGGAAGCAGGTCCCGATCACGCGCTCGACCGCCTCCTTCTTGGCGAGGCCGGAAAAGCCCCGGATATTCGCACAGAAGCGCAGGAATCCGAGGACCGTCATGTCGTCATAGAGGGGGGCCGATTCGGGCAGGTAGCCAATTTTGCGTTTGGCGTCTTCGGGTCTGTCCTTCACGGAGATGCCGCATATTTTCACGGTTCCCAGGGTGGCTGGGAGAAAGCCCGTGATGACGCGCATGGTGGTCGACTTGCCGGCTCCGTTGGGGCCTAGAAATCCTAGGACCTCCCCCTTTTTTACTGAAAAGGAGAGGTCGTCGACAGCGAACTTGTGGCCGAACTGCTTGGTGAGGTTACTGACTTCGATCATGAGTGGTGATCGGGGGATCTGGGGATCTGGGGCTGGTTTGAGGAAGGGCTCTCGATCTTCCTAGCGGCGCAGGCCGCTAAGGGCGTGCGAACTTCGTTCGTCGCGCGGCGATTTCAAGCCCAAAGTGACCGATTCGCATTGATGGCCGGGCCGGAGCGGGAAAAGCTCCCGCGTGATCCGCTCCCTGCGCCTTGTGGACTTTCGCTGTTTCGAGGCACTAAGCGTGGAGTTGCCGTCGGAGAGTGCAGTTTTTGTGGGTGATAATGCCCAGGGAAAGACTTCGCTGCTGGAGGCGATATGTGTCCTCGTCCGGCTGCACTCGCCGCGCACTCACCGGATGGGGCAGCTCAGGCGCTTCGAGCAGAGCAGTTTCGGAGTGGCGGGAGAGTGTTGGGGCGAGGAGCGGCGGGTCACGCGCAGCCCCGATGGGATCGAGATGCGGGTGGAGGGCGAAATAGTGGCATCCCAAGGCGACTACCTGGCCTCGGGGGGCTTGCTGGTCTGGATGGGCAACGAAGATCTCGAATTGGTGCGTGGTCCGGGGGAGGTGCGGCGGCGCTTTCTGGATTTCGTGGCCTCGCAGCTGGAGCCAACCTATCGACGGCATCTCGCGCGCTATCGGCGGGCCCTCAAGGCGCGCAACCTGCTGCTCAAGGAACGGCGCCCGGATGAGCGGCAACTATCGGCCTATACCGAGTTGCTCATCGAGCATGGGGTGGCCCTCCAGGCTGTCCGGGCTCGCTTGGTGGAGCAGTTGGCAGAACCGGTGAACGCGGCCCACGCGGTAGTGAGCGGAGAGACGGAGACGGTCGCACTCGAGTATCGCCCCGCTGGGGCCGGGGATTTGCGAACCGCCTATGAGGAGGCTGCGGAGCGCGAGCGTCGCCAGGGGCAAACGGTGGTGGGGCCCCATCGCGATGACGTCTCGCTCAAGCTCAATGCCCTGCCGGCCGCCGACTACGGCAGCGAAGGTCAGCAACGCACGCTCGCTCTCGCTCTCAAGCTGGGACAGGGAGCGCTCCTGGAGCGTGAGCGGGGAAGCGCTCCGATCTACCTCATCGACGACATTTTCGGCGAGCTCGACCCCCAGCGGCGGAATGCTCTCATCAAGTCGTTGCCATCCGGCGCGCAAAAGCTCATCACTACCACCAGCCTCCAGTGGCTCGGCCAGGAGTCGCCGCCTCTCTTTCGGGTGACCGGTGGCACGGTAGTTGCTGCATAGCGATCCAGTAATCACCGTTCGTCATGACGCCACCCTTCTCCTCTTCCGACCAAGTTCTCGATGCATGGGTGGGCGGCATCAATACGGGCGCGATTGATGAGGTGGTCGGACTCTATCATGACTGCGCCGTGCTCCTCCCGACGTTCTCGAACCGACGCCTGGCGAACTCCGCCGATATCAGGGGCTACTTCGAGACCCTTTTCAAACACGACGATGTCCGGGTGTCCCTGCACGAAAAGACCCTGGTCTCGTTGGCGTTGACCGATTCGGTTCATTCCATGAGCGGAATCTATTGTTGGCAGATGGAGATCGAAGGCGATCCCCTGAGTTTCGAAGCGCGATTCAGCGTTGTCCTCAATCTGCAGGCCACTGCGCCGATCGTTCATCACCATTCATCACAGGTTCCCCGGATGTTGTAGGTGGCACCGAGTGGCCCGGGCTTACATTTGCCTTGCCTCTTGGTCGCAAGAGAGAGGCAATGGTTGCGTCATGGCTGATTTTGGTGTCGCGGAGCGGACTTACCTGATCGTAGGAGGCACGACGGGCTTGGGGTTATCGGCGGCGCGGGCTCTGGTGACCAATGGCGCCCGAGTGGGGATTTGCAGTCGTTCCCCGGAGAACGTGGCGCGGGCCTTGGAGGAGCTGGGGGAGAATGCGCTGGGAAGTAGCCTGGACGCTTCCAAGCCCGACTCGGTGGGGAAGTTGATCGAATTGACCTGTGCGCGGTTTGGGGAATTGCATGGATTGTACCACGTTGCCGGGGGGAGTGGGCGCTCGCAGGGCGATGGACCGTTGCACGAATTGAGCGATGAAGGCTGGGACTACACCATCCGGCAAAACCTGACTTCGGTGATGCTCTCGAATCGCGCGGCGGTGCTGAGATTTCAAGAGCAGGGCACGGGCGGGACGATTCTCAACATGGGCAGCGTCCTGGGATTTTCGCCCTCTCCGCGGTACTTTGCCGCCCATGCCTACGCGGCCTCGAAGGCGGGGATCGAAGGATTCGCGAAGTCGCTGGCGGCCTACTACGCCAAGGAGAACATTCGCGTGAATGTGATTGCGCCGGCTCTTGTGGAGACGCCCATGTCGGAGCGGGCGCAGGAGGATGCAGAGATCATGAACTTCGTGAAGGGGAAGCAGCCGCTCGACGGGGGCCGGATCGGGGCCCCGGGAGATCTCGACAGCGCCGTACTCTGCCTGCTGGGTGAGGCCGGACGCTATGTCACCGGCCAAGTGCTGAAAGTCGATGGGGGCTGGAGCGTGACGGAGGGCTGAGCTGTTGGATCGGTGAGCGAGTTCGGCATTGGAATCGATCTGGGCGGAACGCTCATCAAGGGCGCAGCCTTCGATTTGGTGTCGGGCGAAATGCTCGACCAGGAGAGCGCGCCCACGCGGGACGGGGAACGCGAAGGAGCGGAGCCGGCCTTCGTGGCGGAGGTCCGCAAGTTGGTGGCAATTCTGGAGGAACGCGCGGGAGCGCAGAGCGTGGTGGTTGGGGTTTCCTCGCCGGGCTTCGCGAACCGCTCAGCAAGTCACATCGTCTCCATGCCGGGGCGCTTGTCTGGATTGGAGGGATTGGAGTGGCCGCAGGCCCTGAGTCGCAAAGCGGCGGTTCTCAATGACGCGCACGCCGCCCTCATGGGCGAGATCTGGCAGGGGGCCGCAGCCGGAGTGCGCGATGTGATTCTGCTCACCCTGGGAACCGGAGTGGGCGGCGCGATTGTGACAGACGGTCAACTCCTGCGGGGGCACTTTGGAAAGGGTGGTCACCTGGGGCATGTCTCGCTGGATATGATGGGTGCTCCCGACATTTGCGGCATTCCGGGTGCGCTCGAGGACATGATCGGAAATCACAATGTGAGCGAACGGTCAGGAGGGCACTTCGAATCGACGCGGGAATTGGTCGCAGCCATGCAGCAAGGCGAGGCGGGTGCCAAGGAAGTCTGGGATCGATCGATCCGGGCGCTGGCGGTTGCAGTGGCCTCTTATGTCAACGTGCTCGATCCCGAACTGGTGCTGATCGGGGGCGGCATCTCGCAGGCGTGGGATGAGATCGAGCCGGGGCTCAAGAGGTGGATGGACGAATTTGAGTGGCGTCCGGGCGGCGGACAGGTTGAGATCCGCCGCGCCGCGCTGGGTGAGTGGGCGGGCGCCTACGGAGCCGCTTACTTTGCGATGAAGCGCAACACAATGGAATGAATGCGAGTGAGGACTATCTCCGGCAGTGCGCGGGAGTGATTGCAGCGGTGGCGGCCCAGAAGGAAGCCATCGACCAGGCCGCCGATTGGTTTGCCGGCGCGATCCTGGGCGGGCGCATGGTGCACTTGTTCGGATCCGGGCACAGCCGAATCATGGTGGAGGAAATGTGGCCGCGCTACGGCTCGTTCCCCGGATGGAATCCCATCGTCGAGCTCTCCCTGACCTTTCACAATCTCGCGACCGGAGCGAATGGGCAACGGCAGGCGATGTATCTCGAGAATGTGCCGGGTTTCGCGGGACGCATCCTGCGCAACTTTGACATCACGGGCGAGGATGCGGCCCTCGTGATCTCGTCGAGCGGCACCAGCGTGGTGCCGGTGGAGATGGCGGAGGAGTTGCAGGGGAAGGGCGTGAAGGTGGTTGCGATGGTGAGCAAAACGCACTCGGAGGCGAGTTCAGCCAAACGCGAGGACGGCATGAAGCTCACCGATTTTGCAGATCTCGTCTTGGATACCGGCGCACCGGCCGGCGATGCCGCAGTTTCAGTCGAAGGGCTGGCCGAGAAAGTCGCGCCGCTCTCCACGGTGGGCGGAGCCATCCTCGTGAACGCGATCAAGGCCGAGGTTGCCGAGCGCCTTGTGAAGGGCGGAGCACCGCCTAAAGTGCTGGCCGCGGCCTGCATGGTGGGAGCGGAGCGCTCGAGCGAGCTCTTCGAGGGAGCCTACGATGAACACTCTCGCCGCATGGCCAAACTCTACGAAAACCTGGGAACGAATTCATGAAGGATCAACCATTGCGCACTTCGGTGGTGGGGAGTTATCCCTTCCCGGCGTGGCTCGAAGCGGCCGCCGGGCACCTCGAAGATTTTGGGGAGAATGAGATCGCCGAGATGCAGGACGATGCCACCACGGTGGCGATCGAAGACCAAATGCGGGCCGGGCTGGATGTCATCACGGATGGGGAACAGGCGCGCTTCGATTTCAACCTGAGTTTCTACGGCTATCTCAGCGGGATTGCGCTCGAAGCAGAATCTCCGCGCAAGTGGGGGCCGCCCGCCCACGACCAGCGTGGCAAACATGAAGTGACCGGTGAGTTGTCTGCGCCTCGTGGCTTGGGAACCCTCGAGGAGTTCGAGCGCTTGAGACGGATGGCCCCGCCCGGGCAAGCCCTGAAGGTCAGTGTGCCCGGACCCTTCACCATGAGTGGCCGCCTGCTGCCCAATGAACTCTATCCTGATCGCTATGCGTTGACGGAGGCTCTCCTGCCCCTCATTCGCCAGGAATTGGCAGATCTCGTGGCGGCCGGATGCGAAGAGATCTGCGTCGATGAGCCCTCCATGAGTTGCTACGGATACAAGGAGGACACCAAGCGCTTCGTCGATATCTTCAATCGCACGGTGGAATCAGTGGTCGGCAAGACGCGGCTCTGCACGCACTTGTGCTTTGGAAATTTCAAGGGACATCCCGTTGGCTACCGGCGCTACGCTCCGTTGTTCCCCGATTTTCTCGACCTCAAGGTCGATGAGCTTCATCTCGAAATGGCAAACCGCGAGTACTCCGAGTTGGAGGTGATCGGTGAAGTCGCCAAGCACATGGATGTCGCGGTGGGCATCATCGACGTGAAGAGCTACTTCATCGAGACTCCGGAGTTGATCGCCGAGAGAGTAAAGGCCTGCCTGGAGTTTGCTCCGGCGGATCGACTCGTCTTCGCGCCTGATTGTGGTCTGAGCCAGACCGCACGCTGGGCTGCGAAGCAAAAGCTGGCCAACATGGTGGCCGGGGTGAAACGGGTGAAGGAACAGATCGCAATCGTCTAGGGATATGGCGCTCATTCCCGCTGTTCAAAAGGACGAGGCGCTACTGGAAGACATGCGCGGGGCCGAGGATGGGGAGGACTGCTTTCATCTCTGGTGGTTGGGGCAGAGTGGATTTCTCCTGAAGTGGAATGGCAATTTTCTCCTCTTTGACCCTTATCTCTCAGACTCTCTCACGCGCAAGTACGCTGATACCGACAAGCAGCACGTGCGCATGACTGAATTGGCGATCGATCCAGCCAGGCTCGATTTCGTCAAGCTGGTAACCTCCAGTCACAATCACTCTGATCATCTCGATGGCGAAACCCTGAGAGCCCTGGCGCAGGCTGCGGGGGGGATCACCCTGGTCCTTCCGGAGGCGAATCTCGAATTTGCGCGCGAGCGCCTGGGAGATGCCGAGATCGAGTATTTCGGGATGGATGAGGATATCGGCAAGTTTACTGGTCCCTGGGAGATTGAAGGAGTGGCTGCCGCGCACAACGAGGTCGAGCGCGACGACTTGGGGCGTTGCAAGTTCCTCGGATTCCAGGTCGGGTTTGGAAACTTCAACGTCTTCCACAGCGGGGATACCCTTTGGCACGATCAGCTGATTGCGCAAGTGGGCGACGGCAAACCCGATGTTGCGATGCTGCCCATCAACGGCAACAAGCTGGAGCGTCGGGTGGCGGGAAACCTGAATGGAACGGAGGCAGCAGCCCTGGGGAAAGCGCTCGGTGCGAAGGTCGTGGTGCCGTGCCACTACCACATGTTCACCTTCAATACTGAAGAACCGGATGAGTTTGTCGGCGCCTGCGAACGATTGGGACAGCGCTGCAAGGTCATGAAGTGCGGCGAACGCCTGACGGTGCAGGGGGAGTGAGAAGGGCGCAGGTTGAAAGTTTGATTGTTTGTTGGCCGGCAGGATTGAATGTTGGCAGGTGTGGGATGGCATTTCCCGTCGGGTAACTTCAAATCATTGGAACTTCGCACAGACATGAAAATCGCAGGCATCAACTTTGATCATTTTCACATGGGTGACCTGCTGCGGCTCGTCGCGGAGCATCCCGGGGCGGAGATCGTGGGGATCTCAGACGAGCAGCCGGAGCGCATGGTGGAGGCCACCGGGAACTTCGGACTGAGTGAGGCGCAGGTGTTCACCGACTACCGCCAGTGCCTCGAGAAGACAAAACCTGATATGGTGATTCTTTGCCCGGCTGCGGCGCGGCATGCCGAGTGGACCGAGAAGGTCGCGGAGTACGAATTGCCGATCCTGATGGAAAAGCCGTTCGCGGCGGACCTTGCACAGGCAGATCGCATGATTGCGGCGATGGAGAAGGCGGGCAAGCCGCTCGCGATCAACTGGCCTCTGGTCTGGGTTCCGGCCCATGCGAAGGCCCACCAGTTGGTTCGCACCGGGGTGATCGGCGAGTTGGAGGAGGTGCATTTCTACGATGGCAACCGAGGTCCGCTCTGGCACGGGGCGGACAAGATCGTGAAGGAGCCAACCGATCAGGAAAAGGACGCGAGCTGGTTCTACAAGAAGGCGGAAGGGGGCGGAAGTATGCTGGACTATCTCGGTTATGGGACGACGCTCGGCACTTGGTTTTTCGAGGGCAGGAAACCTGTCGAGGTGATCGCGATGTGGGACCGGGGGGAAGGGTTGGAAGTCGATCAGCACAGCGTGACGGTGGCGCGCTACGAGTGCGGCCTGTCCAAGTTCGAGACGCGTTGGGGGACCTTCAGTGATCCCTGGACCAACCAGCCTCAACCGCGCTGCGGATTCGTCCTGAAGGGATCCCTGGGGACGATCGCAAGCTACGACTATGGGGACACCATTCGGGTGCAAACCCATGAACAGCCCGAGGGCTACGAAGTGGAGGCAACCGCTCTGGAATCACCACGATCGAATCCGGTGGAATATTTTCTCCACTGTCTCGAGAGCGGCGAGGCGATCGGGGGACCGCTCAGCCTGGAGACCTCGCGGATCGGGCAGCAGATCGTGGACACCGCCTATCAAAGTGCGCAGGAGAAGCGGGCTCTTCCGTTGGTCGGGGAGTGATGTTAGAAGCGAGCACGATGGAAGAGATGGATCCGGTCTTTGCGCAGCTTGAGGAATGCAAGCTTGCTGCGGTGGTGATGCTCGACGATGTCGAGCACGCGGTCCCGCTCGCCCGCGCGCTCATGGCGGGTGGGGTGCGCGCGATCGAACTGACCTTGCGGACTGAGGTGGCCTTGGCGGGCCTGGCGCGACTCGCGGCGGAAGTGCCGGAGATGCTGGTAGGTGGGGGGACAGTTTTGTGCGCCGACCAAGTAAAGGCGGTCTACGAGGCCGGGGCGGACTTTGGAGTGTCGCCTGGGACGAACGGGAGGGTGATCGCAGCGGCGAAAGAGATCGAACTTCCCTTCGCACCAGGAATTGCAACTCCGAGTGACATCGAGGCCGCCTTGGAGTTCGATTGTCGCGTGCTGAAATTCTTCCCGGCCGACGGGATGGGCGGATTGTCTTATCTGAAGGGCATCGCGGCGCCCTATCGCCATCTAGGATTGCGCTATATCCCGCTGGGTGGAGTGAACGAAGGAAACCTTGCGGAGTACGTCGCTTCGCCCGATGTCCTGGCGGTGGGTGGTTCCTGGCTGGCGCCGAAGGCGATGATGCAGGCCGAGGATTGGGGTGGGATTGAAGCCCTGGCCGCCCGGGCCTCTTCGCGGGTCTCATCGAAGGCGGGAAAGAGGTAATCTGAACGAGGAGCGTGCCCCCTGACAGGGAACTGGCATTCTGGATGGCTGCGAGTTTCCCCTAGAGCAATCCGAGGAATTCGGCGCTCGTCAATGTTGTCAATTCGAAGGGACAGGCCCCGATCGTCGCGACGCTGGCGGCATAGTCGGGCGCGGGGAGCGGGACGGGTTGCACCTGCCAGAAATCCTTGGGCCCGGAATGGGACCAATCTTCAATGACCTGAAAGCCCTTGTCGGGGACGGAGGTTGTGCTGAATTTTGTGAGCGGATGAGCAAGTCCGTAACCGAGTCCCTTGATGTAGGCCTCCTTCGCGGTCCAGATTGCAAAGAATGCCGCCACGCGGTCCCTGGCTTTTGCCACGTAGTGTTGTTCCGGTGTTGAAAACTGCCGACGCACGATCGCGTTATCAGCTCGCACTTCGCGAATTCGTTCCACGTCCACTCCGATCTCGGCACTGCTACTCATGGCGATCAGAACGACATCCTCTGAGTGAGAGAGATTGAAGTGGAGATCATGTTCCGCGGGATGCTCGATCGTGGGCTTGCCCCACTGATTGCATTTGAAGGCGATCTCTGCGGGTTCACAACCGAGATGGCCGGCAAGAAGATGACGGAGAAAGACCCGGGCGCGGATGAATCGCAGTCGATCCTTGGGAAAGCGATATCCCTTCGCGCGTTCCTGTTCCTGGCCGGTCAGGCGATCAAGCAATAGGTCGAATTCTTCATTTGCTGCACCAAGGCAGCCCCAGATCCGGATCACTCCGGCGGGGATCATCGGTTCAACTGCGGCCAGCGGTTCGATCCCTGATGCTGGCAGATTGGGAGGAGAGGTCAAAGGTGTCGGTGCAGGGAACGACCGTGACCAGTCCCCGATTCCAAGGACCGGTGAATTTCCCTTGCCAATCCGCCCCCTCCCTCCCATTTTCCCGGCCCACTCACCTGGCGACGGCTCGGTAGCTCAGTTGGTAGAGCAGGGGATTGAAAATCCCTGTGTCGGCCGTTCGAATCGGCCTCGAGCCACCT
>JAYGGC010000019.1:0-7016 GCA_046581525.1 Roseibacillus sp.
GTTGGTGCGGTTGAGAAGAGTGAATCGAGCGTCGGCCACAATTTGCGAGGACTCTGCGGAGATCGAGCGAAGTTGTCAAAGCAATGCGGGCGGGGCGCAGGCGGGCAATTTTTGCTGTCGACAGCGAGGGCTCCACGATATCGTCCCGCGCGTCCCCGAAAAAGGCAGGGTAGCTCAGGGGGAGAGCAAAGGACTCATAATCGGATCGGGTGAAATTGCAGATCCTTTCTAAATGCTTCAAACTCCTACAAAACTCGGAACCAAACGAGTTATGAGTCGTCTTGGCCGTTGGAAAATATGGGCCAAAAAAGGGCTAAAAACGGGGCTAGCGCAAAGAGGGGGCTAGCGCAAAGGGCTAGCGCAGAGCCAAAGATTCTGACCATTAGTCGTGGCCCTTCTTCCGCAAAGAGGGGGCTAGCGCAAGGGCTAGCGCAAGGGCTAGCGGATGCTAGAGAAGCCCGCCGGAGGAGGCGAAAATCACCGACTACACACTCCAGAAAATCACCGACTACACACCCTCCTCCCCGGCTCTCAGGAGTCCTCAAGGAAGATCGCAATCTCGAAGTTGATCGGACGCCACCTACCCCCGGAGGACGCTTTTCCGCTAAGGTATCTCACAACCACCGGCCGATTCGATCCGTCAATTCTCGTCGCGGTGCTTTGATTGCCTCTCCAGCCTCTCCAATTTCGTTTTTTCTCTCAGACCCATCACCCTCCCAGGCAATCTTCACCATCCTCCCAAAAAACTCGCCGACTTAAGGCTATCCAGACCAGGCGTTGTTAAGGTCGATCGCCCATGTTGCCACAAGCGTCAGCACAATCACAAGCATGCTCAGCCCCATTGCCACACTGCCTATGATCATCCCCGCCGTAGCCCTTCGTGCCGATTCCCTCATCTGCCCCTGTGCGATACGGCCACATATGATCGCAAATACTGATGCTAATGGGGCAACGGCTAATGATGAGAGTAAGCCCCCCGAAATTTTCCCGTCCACCAAGAAAAACGGTATGGGGAGCGCCACGCATCCTATAATTCCCAGAACCATGCTGGTGACCGCCATCTTGTTGGTAGTGGGTGCGGACTCACTGTTCTCAGGAGGCAGAGGAGGCGGTTCCAGTCGGTGATTCTACCACCTGCGATCAGGTCCGAAGAATCGAAAGTGCTGCTCCATGCATTGACTGAACCGATGGAGCAGCCAGCCACCCATCAGGGTGCAGGAAACAGGGTGCGGTGCAGCCTGCAAAGGTGCAGGAAGCAGGGTGCGGGGTGGTTTGGCTATGGTCCCTCCGTCAGATGGGTGGTAAGGATGGAGGAGTGAAGAGAATGGTCCTGCTGTTTGCCGCGCTACTGGTCACGGGTTGTGGTGAGAAGTCGTCAGATAGCGTCACTCTTCCGCTGAGCGATGCCGACGTCGAGCGACTCCTGAAAGAGGCCGTCGACTTCGACTCACTCGAAGAGCGTGACGGCCTCTATCACCAGACCAACGAATCGGAATCATTCAGCGGGTGGGCAAAGGAGATGTGGGATTCGGAGCAAGTACAGTTACTGGGTCAGCTCAAAGACGGCAAACAGGATGGCCTCTTTACGAAATGGTACGAGAACGGCCAGAAGGCGAACGAAGGAACCTACGAGCACGGCAAAATGAATGGCCTCTGGACGTGGTGGTACGAGAACGGCCAGAAGGAGCAGGCATCAACGTTCAAAGACGGCGAACCCGATGGCCTCCATTGGGAGTGGCACGAGAACAGCCGGAAGAAGTACGAAGACGGGCAATACTGGAACAGCAGCGGCGAAGAGGTTGAGACGTCGGAAGAGGCCCTCAAGTAGCGGCGAACAGCACCCCCGCATCAGGGTGCAGGAACCAGGGTGCGGTGCGCGCCATACCCTGTAGCGGTGCAGGAAACAGGGTGCGGGGTGGGGGGAACCACCCAACAGGGTGCAGGAAGCAGCCACCCATCAAGCTGCAGGAACCAGGGTGGGGGGGCACGCTACGCTCTATGCTTGCTAGGGGATAGCGCAGCCCTAGGATGCTGAATCTAAGAAATGAAGATCGCGGAAGAGGATTACAATTATTTGGAGACCATGTTTCCAAAGGAATATCTCGGGAAAGTCCGCGAGTTTCTCGATCCACGTGACGCGTCTTTAAAGCGCGGAGAGTTCAACAAGATAAGGAACCAAGTATACGCGGATCTAACAGAAGCAGAAGGCGAGAAGTGCCAGCTCAACTATGACTGCTGTGACGAATCCACGGGCTTTGAGGTGGACCATATTTTCCCATTATCCACGAACGTCTTAAATAAGAGGCTGAGGAATATACCTGCTCCAGAAGGGAAGAAAGTGCCAGCACAGCCGATCGGGTCCAATAACCGCGCAAATCTGATTCTTGCCTGTAAGAAGTGCAACGGGCATAAGAAGCACAGGCTGATTAAGGTCAAGGTGCTGAAGAGAATTCTAGAGCGCCGGTTTCCTCTTTGAACATGCTGGACGCAGCTTTCCGTGCATCCCATCACGGTGCAGGGCACGCGGTAGGGCGGGGCGTCTCGTTCGCCTTTGCGATCGCATCATCGAGCCACGCCAGGATAATTTTCCGCTCCGCATCGTTCGGCGCAGGTTTCTCTTTCGGCGGCATCTCTTCCAAATTGAGAGCAGCCCGCACTTCGTGCCAATGCTCCGCTGCACTCCGCTCATTCACAAGATCTGGCGACAAGGTATCGAGCCGCAACTTCCCCTTTTGTTTTTCGGGGCCGTGACAACTGAAGCAATACTGCTGCAAGACCGGCCTGACCTCCTTCTCGAAATCCGGGGCCGCCGCCACCCACCCCACGAGCACTACTCCAATCGACAGCAGGGGAATAGTGAGCGACCGAAGGTGAACTGGACTAATCAAGCGGCACCACTCTACCGTGCAATTCTATCCGTAACAAGACACCAAGGTGGGACGGAGTCAGGAGAAACCCTAACCCAATGACGCGGTTGCCCCCGCGTCTGGAAAGCGGCAGGAATCAAGGCGCCACGAAGAAAATCATCCTGCAGGTATCGGGTAAGGGCTTTTCAAGCTTCGGGACTCTCCCCCGGTAGGACCGCGAAAACACCATCTCCGCGTTACCAGATTACGCCCCGAATCACCTTTCACCGGCTCCATGGCTTGCCCCCGGGATGGCAACTTGATTGGATCGCTCCATGCGGGGCGTCCCGAGCCTCCAAGAAAAACCCCTCACCACATGATTCCAGGGTTCTCCTTTCTCCCTCGGGCCCGTTTGGCGCGCGCGGGAATTGTTCTCCTCGCTGCCGCCCTGCTGGGACTGCCGGGCACGGCTTTTGCCAACCTGATGCTCACGGAACTCATGGCCGTCGCCGACGAGAACCGCCGCGACGAAGATGGCGCCCCCTCGGATTGGCTTGAGATCGCCAATACCGGTTCGGAGCCGCAGTCGCTTCTCGGATACTATCTCACCAACAATCGGAATAACCTCACGCGGTGGGAGTTCCCCGACGTGGACATCGGGGCTGGCTCTTATCTGGTCATCTACGCTTCCGCGAAGGATCGGATTGGTCAGGAGCTGCACACGAGTTTCACCCTCGACCGTGATGGAGATTACCTCGCGCTCGTGGCGCCGGACGGCGTCACCGTTCTCAGCGAGATTGCTCCACAGTATCCTGAACAGTTCGAAGGAGTTTCCTATGGGGTGGCTCCTCCGGAAAACCCCCTCGACCTGGCGTTGGGATACTTTGAGCAACCCACTCCGGGGAGTGGGAATGGAACAGTCTCCGGACCGCCCCCCGCAGAGGTCGTCTTTTCGGAGTCCAGCCGGATGTTCACCGAACCGTTCAGTTTGGAGCTGAACTGTCCCACTCCCGGTGCCGTCGTCCGCTACACCACAGATCGCACTGTGCCCGGTAGGCGGTCGACGGTCTACCACGGCCGGATCCCGGTCTCGGCCAACACCCAAGTTCGTGCGCGGGCTTTCGTGTCCGGAGGATTGGTGGGCGCTGTTACCGCTCATGCCTACCTCAAGTTGGCGAACAGCGTAGTGGGATTCTCCTCGAACCTGCCAATCATCGTGATTTCCTCTCACGGGACAGGGACGCCCCCCTCCACAAGTTCAACGAGCCGGAAGGCCGTCTCCATGCTCTTCTTCGAACCTGACCCGGAAACGGGAAGGACCCTGTTGACGGAAGATCCCGTATTGACCACACGAGCCGGGATTCGAAGACGCGGATCCAGTTCCGGCAACTGGCCCAAGTACTCTCTCTCGGTAGAAACCTGGCGTGATGGGGACGACGAGGATCGCAACATCAAACCGCTGGGCCTGCCCCGGGAGGCCGATTGGATCCTCAATGCCCGCTATGAGTGGGATCTGACCTTGCTTCGCAATCCGTTCGTTTACGAAATCAGCCGTCAGATCGGGCGCTATGCGCCGCGCACCCGATTCGTCGAGGTCTTCAGCGATACTTCAGGCACAGATGTGTCGAATGCCGATTACTTCGGTGTCTACTCGCTCATCGAGCGGATTGAGACGGATCCGAATCGCGTGGACATCGAACGTCTCATGCCGTGGGAAGATGCCGAACCCGAGATCACCGGGGGATACATTTTCAAGAACGACCGCCCGGATCCGGGAGAACCTACCTTCAATGTTGCCGGGATGGGGCGGCTTACCGGGGTCGATCCAGATGGGTTGGAAATGACCACGCCCCAGCGCTCCTGGATCACGACCCATCTCAACGAATTGAATGCCGCTCTCACCAACATCCCATCCGGAGTCAACCGCAACACTCGCCTCCACTTCTCGGACTATCTGGACGTCGATTCGTGGATTGACCACCACCACCTCAATATTCTGGCTCTGAATATCGACTGGGGACGGCACAGCGCCTTCTTCTACAAGGATCGTGGCGGCAAGATCGTCAGTGGACCGGTTTGGGATTACGACCGCAGTCTGGGCTGTGAAGACGTGCGCGATGACAACCCGTTCGCCTGGGAGGGAGGAGTCAACGCGGTGGGAACGGTCTCCAGCAAGACTTGGTTCGATAGTCGTTACCCATGGTATGGCCATCTTCTCGGCCCATCCGCCGATGCATCGCGGGCCAACTATCCTGACATCCGCCAACGTCACACCGATCGGTGGGCTGAATTGCGTGAACGCGAGTTCTCCCTCTCAAATCTCTACGCCGTGATCGACGGGATGGCAGATGAGATCGGGGAGGCCCAGCGACGCAACTTTTCGAAATGGAGGCAGCATCCTCCCAACGGTGGAGACTTCGCCACTCCAGATTCGCGGGGCTGGACGGCTGAAATCTCTCACATGAAGGGCTGGTTGAGGGCACGTGTGGACTGGCTCGATGCGCAATACTACGCGTCTCCGTCATTCAATTCCGTCGGCGGAGCGACCGAGGCCGGATTCGAACTCGTGATGGGATCGCCGGACGGCCCGGTCTACTATACCACCGACGGCAGTGATCCGCGACGCACGCGAGGAAGCGTTTCACTCTCAGCAACTCCGTTCGAGGGAACAGTAACGACCACCACATTACTCGACGAAACCTCGCCCTGTCGCTATCACGTCCCGGCCAACGATGCGCTGGGACTGTCCTGGACAGCGAGTGCCGGCCAATTCGACGATTCGAACTGGCCCGAGGGAACGGGTGGGATCGGCTTCGAGTCGGGCCGTGATTTCTCCGCACTCATCGACACGGATGTGGGCGACGAGATGAAGAACGTCAATGCGTCGTGTTATGTCCGTTATCACTTCGAACTCGACGATCCTGACAGTATCGTTAAGGCAATCCTTTCCATCCACAGCGATGACGGATTCGTGGCCTACCTGAATGGAGTGGAGATCGGCAACTTGCTGAAGCCCGCCGAATTGGCATGGGACAGCACCACTGCTGGCCATGCCGAACGTTCTGGCGGGGACCCCACCGTGCTTCATTTACCGGAGATCCTGGGCCTCACCCTTGCGAGGGAGCATTTGCGCGATGGAGTCAACGTGATTGCCCTGCACGGTTTCAATTCCGACGTCAACGGAAGTGACTTCCTGGTTCGACCCGAACTGAGCGTAACCCGCGTCGTCTCGTCCTCTCCTCTTGTGATCAATGACACACAGACCATAACCGCGCGGGCGTATCGCAATCGGATTTGGAGCGCTCCGGAAACTGTAACACTCGTGGTGTCCGATCAGATGGCAAGCAGGGCCAACCTGGTGATCTCGGAGATCATGTACAACCCGCCGAATCCCAGTGCGGAGGAGTTGGCAAGCGGTTACGACGACTCGGACTTTTTCGAATACCTCGAACTGCTCAACATCGGGGAGGATCCTCTCTCGCTCGCCGGACTTCAGTTCATCTCAGGCCTCAAGTTTGAATTTTCCGGGGCCGCGATTTCGCGGCTGGAGCCAGGAGAACGGGTTGCCCTGGTCCGAAACGCGGCAGCCTTCGAGTTCCGTTACGGCGAGGATGCCGCGGCGCGGGTCATCGGGGAATTTGACGATGGCACCGGGCTGGCCAATGGGGGCGAGCGCCTGGCTCTCATCGCGGCAGACCAAAGCACGGTGCAGGATTTCAGCTACAGGGACAACTCCCCGTGGCCGGAGGTAGCTGACGGTGACGGGGCCAGTTTGGTTCTGGCCAATCCGTTCAGCGGCCCGGATCACGGTTTGGCGGTAAGCTGGCAACCCAGCGTTACTGACGGAGGAACGCCGGGGGGGACTGACACTCTCCGCTACCCGGAGTGGGCCGCCCAGTTCGGAAACCCTGATCCCGAATCCGATGACGATCATGATCAGCGCGTTGCTCTCCTCGAGTTCGCTGAAGGCGGTTCGCCGAACCGACCCGCAGCTGCCGATTCGATCGTCCGGGTGAGGATCAATCCCGAAGACAAATCCGTGGTCGTTTCCTTCCGCCGCAGTCTTGCGGTCGACGGCTTGCACTTTGAAGTCGAGGTCTCGGACGACCTGGAGAACTGGCAACTTGCGGGCCATGAATGGGAGTTCCTGGGAACCGATCCTCCTGAGAA
>JAYGGC010000044.1:0-11545 GCA_046581525.1 Roseibacillus sp.
ATGATTTATTCATGGTGTTGTCGTTGGTTTGTTTATTCAGTTCAGTTCCTGGCGAGGTGCCAGGATCTCACTTCGACAACACCGCTAACTTTTATCAATCCCTCAGGCTGTGCTTTGCGCATCAGCCATAGGGTCTCTGCCGATAAATGCCCCCCCAGCTTCGATTGGCTTCGTACAGATTGCGATTCTCTACTCGCAAGCGTGGCCCGCAGGAAACCCGGCTGGCAAAAGAAACCTCTTAGCAATAAACCCCAATGGCTCAAAATCGGAAGGAGAATCCCCTCCGCTACGGTTTCGGCGTGGGATGCTTCTCAGTCCTTGACCGCTGGACTTCCTAGTCCCTAAGGTTTGGACCTGAACGACCAGTAATCAATCATGAGGATCAATGTGCTCGCTTTCGCCGTCCTGCTCGCCCAACTCCCACCGATCGTGGCCCGCGCTGAGGACCAGGTCACCCGAACGCCCGAGGCCATCGAAGATTTCGTCGTTGCCGACGGCGGAGGTCTCCTCGTCTTCAAGTTGACGGGCCTCGGAGGATTGGTCCTCTACGACACGGCTCAGAAGAAGATTTCCAAGATCATCAAGCTTCCCTCGGATAATTTCATCTACGGCGCAGGAGGCAAGACGGCCGTCTGCTACTTCCCGGAAAACAACATCGTGCAGTCTTGGGATCTCAAGACCTACAAGAAGACGAAGACGAAGCCGAATCCGATGAGCGGCCCGATCCTGCGCATTCTCATGGGTCACTCCCGGGGCGACGTGGCCTTCTGCCGCTACTCGGAGGGGACCGATGCGCTCGACCGGGCACAGTGTTTCCTGCTCGACACGGGTTCGCTCCTAACCGTTTTGCCGGACATAAGCACCGACAACACCTCGTACCGCGACGACGTCCGCCTGCGGGCTGATGGGGATCTGGGGCACGTCACGGAGTGGGCCACCAGCCACAGCCCGAGCGGGGTGAGCATCCTGGTTCGCACCGGGAAGGGATACGAGTTGAAGGATGAGCACGACTCCGAAGGCTATCTTGTCCCCGGCGACGACGGCCGGGTCTACACCGGCACCGGAAAGATCCTGAGCAGCGACCTGACCATGAGCGGCCAGATCAAGGGGCAGCTGTTGTTTCCCGGAATCGGAGGCAGCCTGGTCCTCGGGGTCGACGACCGTGGCAAGATTACTGCCTACGGAGCTGGCACCACCACGCCTATCGGCCCCGTTGGCGACTTTCCCGACTGGCCCAAGGACCAGGATCTCGACTACCGGTTCCGCGGCAACCGCAACCTGGACAAGCTCCTGGTCTTCAATCCGCTGGCGGGCAACATCATCTTCATTCCTCCGACCAACGACCGCATCATCCAGCGGAGCTTCGATCTCAAGGCCGCTCTAGACAAGGCCGGGATCGACTATCTGGTGGTCACCTCGGTGCCGGACTGCCGCGCCGAACCCGGTAAGGAATGGAGCTACAAGGTCGACACGATCTCGAATTCCGCCAGTGTGAATTGCAAGCTCGAACTCGCTCCGGATGGGATGAAAATCAGCAAGGGCGGCAAGCTTAGCTGGAGCGTCCCGAAGGAGTTCGAAGGGAGCGAGAAGGTGGTGGTCCTTCTCTCCAACAAGGCGAATGAGCAAACCTGGCACAGCTTCGAGGTAGTCGCCCACAAGAGTGGCAAATAGCCGCGCTCCGTCGTTGGCGGACCTGTCCGAATATCCGGACTTTTGGCCCGATTTCCAGCAAACGGTCTAAGGATCGGGGTTGGTGCGCGCCTTCTCGTCGAATGCCAGGTAGGCCAGGCTGAGACACCAACTGGCCCCGTAGTTCACCCAGCCTTCGGGGTGGCGATAGGAGCCCTCGGGATTGAAGGGAAACATCTCGCTCTTCAGACCGATCCCCGGCACGTCTCCAACCGGGCGCACACGTTGATTGCTAGGAAATCGCTTTTCCAGCCCTGAATTCATGGAACTTCAGGAGCCAGGGTAGGTGGGGGTGCAAACCAGGACCCTCCCACCGCCAGGATATCCGGCGAGGAGGTGTAGGATATGAGGTTTCCTTCATGCTCGCCTTTGCGTGATCACTCGATAATTTGTCTACTATTAAAAATTCCCCCCATTAATGAAACCCTTCGCTATTTTACTCTTTGCCGGCCTTGCCCTGGCAGTGCCCTGTTCAGCTGGAATCAATGCCAGTGCTGAGTTCAGCATCGCCCAGGACTGGGGGGCCGGAGCCAACGCCACCTTGCGCATCTACAACCACGGCACCACCGAAATCCCGGCCTGGCCGCTGGAGTTCAACTTTGCCCGCAATATCACCCCTTACAACAACGTCCACATCGAAAACCACGACGGGGAGCATTTTGTCCTCCAGCCCGAGACCTTTTATGATGACCCCATTCCCGCCGGCGGGTCCATTTTCTTCGATATGCAGGTCAACCCGGGGAACGTTGGCGGCGAAGAGCCGCTGAACATCATGGTTGGCGGGCAGCCCATTGGCGGGCCGGTTCTGGTGATCAGCGAACCCTCGGTTATCGAGGGTGATTCGGGTGTGCGCAGCCTGCTCTTTACCATAACCCTCAGTGAGGCACCGCAGGCAGGTGAGCTGGTTTCCGCCGACTTTGCAACCTCCCCCGGGACCGCCACTTCCGGAGTTGATTTCATCGCCACCACCGGCACGCTTATCTTTTCGGCAGGCGAGATCTCGAAAGCAGTCAGCGTGGCTGTCCGCGGGGATACCGTTGAAGAGGATAATGAGACCCTGCTCCTTTCGCTCAGCGGTGTCTCCGGCGCGGCGGTAGCCAATGCCACCGCCAGCGGCACCATCATTGATGATGACCTAATCATCAAGGCAGGCGTCGGGGATGCCACCGTCTTTGAAAGCGATGACAGCACCAGGGAGGTTGCCGTGGTTATTACCCTTGACCAGCCTGCCCTGAGCGTGATGAGCGTGCATGCCGAGACCCGGGCGGGTAGCGCCGCCGCCGGGACAGACTTTGTGCCTGTATCCCGAATGATCACGTTCAATGTCGGGGAATTGTCCAGGACATTTGGTGTTGCGATCCTCGGCGACACGGAAGTGGAGGCGACCGAGTCCTTCACCGTTGCTCTTTTCAATCCCGCCGGTGATCTTGCAATTACTGGTGACCCCGCCACCATTACCATTTATGACAATGACGGCGGTGCGTTTGGCGGTGTCCTGATTAATGAGGTTTGCGCCGCCCCGGGCTCCCGTGCGCTGCGGTGGGACGATGAGGGCATCGTGCGCCTGGGCATGGGCATGCCATGGACTGATCCGGCATTTAATGACGACTCATGGTCGCGGGGCACTCTCCCGGCCGGCCATGGTGTGGCCGGGCTGGCTACTGACCTCGGGACGGTGATGACCGGTCTCACCCCCTCGCTTTATCTGCGCAAGGAGTTCATCATCACCCCGGGGCAGGCTGCCAGTTCAAGCGAGCTTATCCTCAGGGTTGATTATGATGACGGCTTTATCGCCTACCTCAACGGTGTCGAGGTCGCTCGAGCCAACATGGGGCCACCAGGGCATTTCTGTTACTCTCACCAACCCGCCTACAATGCCCGCCCGTCTGATTCCCTCGAGAACTTCAGCCTTGGTGCGGCTTCCGCGCATCTTGTTGCCGGCACCAATGTGCTGGCCATACAGGCCCATAATGCCGTCACAGATCCCGCTGACAGGGGCTTTGACCTTTCGCCATCATTTCGCGTGAATTCTGCCCTTGTCTTCGCCAGTCCCTCCGCAGTTCTTGTAGGTCCCGGCGAGGCTTGGAATTACTTTGTCGGTCTCGCTGAACCCAGTGGCGGTATCATTGATCCTGTTTTGCTTGGTGGCGGGTTCACCGCCCCGGCATCTGCCACGCGGGATTTTGAGGATCGTGACGAATTTTCCGACTGGGTTGAGTTGCGCAACACTTCTTCCGACCCTGTTGATATCAGTGGCTGGACCCTCAGTGATAATCCCTCGAAGCCCTCCAAGTGGCATTTCCCGACCGGCACCACCATTCCCGGCTCCGGCTACCTGCTGGTTCTCTGCGATGACCGCGAGGAAGCCAACGGCTTTACCCGGCCCGAGCGAGCTGCCGTCATTGCCGCCGGGAGTTCCTGGAAGTATTACGACAGGGATTTTGCACCGCCAGCCGGCTGGAAATCTATAACCTTCCCCGATAATTCGTGGGCATCGGGCCCCGCACCGCTGGGATACAGTCCCGATAACGAGGATGGTGCTGCCACTATCATCGCCGGAGGTAAAAACACCCACTTTACCGATTATTTCCGCCGCGCATTCACGGTGGAAGACCCGGCTGCAATCAGCGGTGATTTGACCATCCGCTACCAGCGTGATGACGGGCTGGTTATTTGGCTCAATGGTATCGAGCTTGCGCGCGACAACATGCCGCCTGGTAACCCGGGCCATACCACCCCGGCTGCCGACAACGCTTCCGGAGAGGGCAAGTGGTACAGCGTTACCGTACCGGCCACTGCCCTTGTTGCCGGCGACAATGTGCTTGCTGTCGAGACACACCAGGGCTCAGCTAACAGCACGGATGTCCGTTTTGACCTGGAACTTGCCACCTGGCAGCAGGTTCCCGGGGCACCCGCCGCCATGTTGCACGCGAGTTTTTCCCTTGGTGCGGATGGTGAACCGCTCTCACTTCACGATGCTGACGGCTCGGTGGTTGATGCCATTGCTGCCTGGCCCGCGCAGGATACCTTCCGTTCCTGGGGCCGCAGCTCATCGAATCCCGCCCTGCTCGGCTACCAGGAGGCTACTCCCCGCGCCGCCAATGGGGAGTCAGCCCCGCCTGCGCGTACTGCCGCACCCGAATTCCTCGCAGCCGATGGCAACACCCCGCTGCCCAGTGGGTTTTACCAGGGCTCGCAAACCCTTGTCCTGAAGTGCGCCACCCCCGGGGCGAGTATTCGCTACACCACCGATGGCAGCCAACCGCTGGAGTCCGGCCACGGCAATACCTACACCGCACCGCTCACCCTTGAGCGTGTTAATGAGAAAACCGCCGCCATCATCCGGGCCAGGGCTTTCGCCCCTGGCCATATACCATCCAAGGACCTTTCATTTACCTACCTGATCAGCCAGAATCCCAGGATTGAGACTCTCCCTGCCATCTCACTGGTTGAGGATGCCGGGCATTCGTTTTTTCTTCCTGAAGGCATCATGGCGATTAGCGGCGGCAGTTTCGATGGCAAGGGGAAATGGCAGCCCGGTGACATTGATTCCTACAATGTTCCCCAGCATCGCGGTCCCGCCACCGAGCGCAAAACATCAGTCGAGCTTGTCTATCCCGACGGTGCCGCCGGCTTTCGCGACAAGGTTGCCATCCGCATGGCAGGTAGCGGCTACACGCGGCCACGCTACAGGATGGAGCATACCGGGGATTCCCCCTGGAGACTTTACACACCGCCGGAAAAAGGTTCGATGAACCTCATCTGGCGTGACGAGATCGGTGCCGATGAACTGGATTTCGAGCTTTTCCCGGGGTGGCATACCACCAATTTCAAGCAGCTCCGCCTGCGGGCGGGCAACAATGATTCCATTAACCCTTTCATCTGTGACGAGTATGTGCGCCGCCTGTTCGGCGAGATGGGGCATGACTCGCTGCGCGGCATGTTTGCCATGCTTTATGTCAACGGTTCATTCAAGGGCATCTATAACCTCTGCGAACGCCTGCGTAACGAGACCTTCCAGAATCATTTCATTTCCAAGGAGGACTGGGACGTGAAGTATAACAATGATTACTCTGCAGGTGATTCGACCGAGCACGCAATTTTCCGCAATATTTACGAGAAGGACATGAGCGTGCCGGCCAACTATGCCGCGATGCAACAGGCTGCCGACCTCGTTAACTTTGCCGATTACTACCTGCTTAACATCTATGCCAACATGTGGGACTGGGCCACCTGGGGTTCAGGGGCCAACAACTATGTCCTCTACCGGGAACGGGTTCCCACCGGCACCTGGCGCTTCACCGTCTGGGATGCCGAGGGGGGCTTCCTTAACCAGGGTTACTTTAACCAGGCTTCCTTCGACCTGATTTCCGAGAACCTTACCGGCAGTGACGACACCAATGAACTGGCCCGGATCTGGAAACATCTCGTTGGAGTCCCGCCCTTTAACAACGGCGACACCAGGGGGAGTGCGGAATTCCGCCTGTTGGTTGCCGATCGGATCCACAAACATTTTTTCAACGGCGGGATCCTAGATGACCGCAGCAGCGATAACCGAGTCCATACCCTCAAGGATGAACTGCGCGACACGGTCAGGGAGGGCATTGAATACATGGCCGGTTCGTGGAATGAGAACTGGTTTGATGCCTGGGTGGATGCCAGAAACGGCCGTCGCTCCCATCTCCTCGGTCCCGCAGACTCCCAGTTTCCGGATGCGGGGGTCTGGCCCGCCACCCCGCCCCCCGTGTTCAGCCGGCATGGCGGGAATGTCACACCCGGCGAGGGCATTACCATGTCAGCAATTCCCGCTGGCGCGAGTGTTTACTATACAGTAGACGGCTCTGACCCACGCCTTTCCGGCAGTGCAATCTCACCCCTTGCCGAGATCCACACCGGGATCATCACGATCAACGTTCCCCTTGTCATCAATGCCCGTGTCCGCTCCGCTTCCGGCGAATGGAGCGCGCTTGCCACGGCTCGTTTTTCCGTGCCGCTTACTGCTCCTTCGGTACTCAACCTCGTCGTCAGCGAGATCATGTATAATCCGCCCCCGGTCAGTGCTGTTGAGCAGGCTGCCGGTTACAGTGATGCCAATGATTTCGAGTTTATCCGCCTGACCAACATCGGCCCAGACATGCTTGGCATCGAGGGGTTGCACCTGAGTGACGGCGTTTCCTTTGACTTCTCCGATTCGGATGTTGTTGCGCTGCAGCCCGGTGCATCGGTTCTCATTGTCGGCAACCGTTCCGCCTTCAACCTGCGCTATGGGAACGCGCACGCGGCCTCCATTGCCGGTGAATTCCTCGGCAAACTCAAGAACGGCGGCGAGAAAATCCAACTCGACCTCGCCGGGGGTGTTGTCATGCCCCTGCACACCATCAGTTACGATGACATTGCCCCCTGGCCGCGCGCTGCCGACGGGTTTGGATCCTCCCTGTTGCTTGCCGATCCCTCAGGGGCACCCGACCACGGCCTTGCGGCAAGCTGGACAGGTTCCGCTCATCCCGGCGGTCATCCCGGTGGTGTCCCTTTGCCGCTGACTTATGACGCCTGGAAAACCCTTGCGTTTAACGCCCCGCAAGCCGCGGAAGGCACTGTTTCCGGCCCGCTGGCCGATCCTGATCGCGATGGCAACAGTAACTTTGCCGAGTATGCCCTTGGCGGCAGCCCCCTTCTGGCCGATGCGGGATTGCTTCGCCCGCGTGTCTCTGTAATGAGGGATGGTGGCGCAATTTACCTTGCCCTTGAGCACCTGAGTGTCCCGACTGCCATCGAGGCCACTGTCAACGTCGAGAACTCCATCGACCTCGTGAACTGGAGTTCCGAGGGACTGGTCGAGACCGAGGATCCCGTTTCTTCCACCAGTGGTCACTCCATCCACTCCCTGCGCCGTGAAGATCCCATTGCTGTGAGTGTTCCTGCGGCTTTCGTGCGCCTCAGGGTGCAATAGAAGAAATTTCCTGGAGTGCAACGTGCATAGGTATGTTCACGATGAATCCGGAACACCGGGAGTTTGGTTTTATTCCCTTGATGCCGACCGGTGGCTGGGCGCACAAGGCTGCCCGCTTTGCGTTCCACCTGCCCTTACTTCTGGGCCTCAATGAGGGCGAGGGTTGATGAATTAGTTTCTTATCGGGTTCATCACGAGCCCTGCCGCTTCAGCCATGAGAGACTGGACGGCTGGGACGTTGGACCTGCCTCATGGAATGGAATAGTCATGCCGGATGATGACGCTGCGCATGCATGCGTGGCAGAGCCTGTTGATGTCGAGGTGTTTGCTCTTCAGCGTCTTGGGTAGGAGAAGCACATCACTGATGCTCCTGGCGGACACGGAAGAACCGCGTCATGCTGCCTGTCGCAGGGTAATCGCGCTCAATGGTGCCGCCTTCACCGGGGATTCCAGACTCGCGGGACTCCCAGGTAATCAGGTCAGCGGATTCCTCAATCGTGTAGGAACGTCCACTGGCTGCGAGAAAGCTCAGGTTGAGCCGGTCAATTGCCCCGGAGGGCAGGCGGGTGGCGCTTACATTGAGCAGGAAGGCGTGTGCATGCGTGGGGAGGGAAATCCCGTTGAGAGCAAGGTGAGAGGGACTGATGGTTTCAAGGTTGCCGGGAGTTGCGGAAAATCCGAAGATAACCGATCCTCCTGCGGGAATTGACTGGTTCCATCCCGCGTGGCGCACCGTGTAGTGGTTGCCCTCGCGGCTGATGAGTTCCGCATTCCAGAAGGACGAGATTTCCTGCTCGATTTCAAATTCCAGCTCCCAGGAGTTGATCGGATGGTCGGCGAGATTGGTTATTTTCGCCTCAGCAGTGAAACCGGAATTCCAGTCGCTTTGAATGGAGAAGTCCACCTCGGCCCTGATGTCGTGCGGGACGAAAGGCTTGTTGTCGGGATTGCCGTTTCCGGTCCCATCGCCAAAGTCGATATCGCTGGCGGAGAAGAAGACTTCCCCGGCGGGATCAATCCTTTGCCAGATCACGTAGAGGACGTGATGTCCCGTGCGTTGCGGAAAATCAACGGTGAACCTGTAATAATGATCATCGCGAACCACCTGCTCTGCCCCGGGGAGAGACTCAAGGCCATCCCAGCGCAGTGGTTGATCCGGCGTCCATCCATCGCGCGTGATGAATGCCAGGAAGTAACTTGGATCGTGCGGTACCCAGGCATCAAAGACCACCGGGTAAAGGCCCGGGTTGACTGCAGTGGCAGGCCAGTCGTCGCGTAGCAAGTCCAGGCCGGCGTATTTTTCACGTCCTGCACCGGCCAGTTGACCATCTGGAATAATGGCGCGGTAGGGTGCAATGCTCGCGAGGTCGTATCCCGGAACCAATCGGCTGATTTCGTGCCAGTCGTAGAATGCCTGGGTGCCGGCCGTAGCGATTGCTGCGGCAGAGACGGCACTCCTTGGGGACTCGGGATTTTCCTGGAAGATGCGATAAGCGCGGCTGACAGGGTCACTGATAGATCCGTGACTGAAAGCATGATCAATGCAGCAGGTTAAGGCTCCGATTGCAAGCAGGGTGAGGACTTTCAGGCGACTTGTTGCCCGCTGCATGTGGTGGGGGTTATGACCGCAATTCATTGGGGAGGATATTGGTTGAGAGTTATTGCTAGGAAGTCGCTTTTCCAGCCCTGAATTTATGGAACTTCAGGAACCGGGGTAGGTGGGGGTGCAAAACGCAGGCCCTCCCTGGCAGCCTTATCGAATTGGGGCGTTACGAGATGCGGGTGCCCGTGGTAGGCCATGTCTCCCCAGCCATGGTCATCCGCCATCACCAGGACGATGTTCGGCCGGGCTGCTCTGTCCGCGTGGCTGGCAAGACAGGACAGGAAAAGGAGGAGAACCGGGAGTCTCTTTTTCATGGGCATTAAATACAACCTGGGAACAAGCACCCGCAAGGATCGCAATCGAAATCATTCCGATGCCGTCGGATCCCCGCCCGTTGACGCCCCTACGGGACAGTCACCACAACGTCGTCAATGTACCACCCTGCAAAGTTTTCGATATCGTCTGACACGAAGCGAAACTCAATCTTGATGTTCCTGCCGAGTGCCTCGGCAGGCAGGCTCTTGCTGAATTCAGTCCAGGATTCTCCCAGGCCATCGATGGGCGATTCCACGGTTGCGAGGATCGAGTCGTCGGCGGCATCGAGGACCTTGATCGCTCCCTCGTCGAATCCCTGCTCGATATCGGCGAACTGAAACAAGCTCAGCGTCGCCCCGCCAGCCTGAGTCAAATCGATGGCCGGTGAACGCAGCCAGGCATCCGCTTCCCCGGTGTAGTCTGCGGAGATATTGGTTCCAAAGCAATTGGCCGGGCTATTGGCCGCAGGGGGGCCAACCACGGAGGGCGATCCAAGTTCCCAATTAGTCGTGGAGTTACCGACCGATCCGATGGTCCAGTCACCCTGCCCATTCTCGAAATCGTCCGAAAATACGGTCACCGGCGGCGCGTTGAATCCTTTGATGACAAACAGCCGTTTCTGATCGGCCGGAAGGGGAATGGCCAGGGTGTTCTCCGGCGGAGTGGCAACCACATCGGCATTCGCTCCAAACACGGGCCAGTCGAAAGGATTCGATGCTCCAGGATCGGACGCGCTCAGAAGATTGTAAAGCTTCCCTCTCCGGCTTTCCCACTTGATGACAAACTGCCCGTCCTCGACTGAGACCTCCGTCACCTCGACTCGCTGGGGTTTCGCGGTGATCACCGCCTGCCAGAGAGAAAGAATCTCTTCGTCCGTGAGCACCCGGTCCAGCCAGATCGCGACCTCATCCTGACCGCCTGAATGGGTCGTGGTGTCGGTCGCACTGAAACGACGTCCTCCGATCTTCGCCATCCCGGTGTCAGTGCCCCAACCGGTACTGTCCGGGTGCAGGTTGCTCGTCCGATCTACCCCGTTGACCCACATCCGGAAATTGGAGGCCCGTTCTGTCCCGGTTTGACCCTCAGTAGATACCACCATGTGAAACCACCCGGAGTTGGCCTGAAGAAAGCGCCTGTCGGGACCGCTGTTGTCCTCCTGGTAAAGTGTTCTCTCCGCGTTAATCCCTGCCTGGCTCGGGTCCACGGCAAGGACGGGCCCATTGTTGCCGATGTTGAGTTGAAAGCTCTTGGTTGGATCGGTCAGGTTATTGGTGAACAAGCGGTCCCCACCCTGAGCGCCCTCCCCCGCCTTGACAAAGAGGGCTACCGTCATGGCGTTCGCCCCGAAGGCATTGCCATCGCCAAGGGTGATGTGCCCGGCATTATTGCTGTGATGGGCCACGTTTCCCTCGCCCAGTCCCAATACCGGAATCCCGGCAGGATCGTCCGCGCTGAAGACGGCGGAAGGTCCCGGAGCTCCCACCATGGCCGGACCATTGACGTAGTTGCCATTAAACGTTCCGTTGGCTGGCGCATTGCCCATACTGTCAATCGCTCCACCCACCGGATCAGTCTCATTGAGTTCGTAGTAGTAGGTCGGCTGCAATCTCTTGACGGCGTTCTGGTAGTTTTCGGCCACTGCGGGCAGCGCCATCAATCCGCTCACCAGAAACACCAATGCACCCTTCAGATTTCGTGCGATTCTCATCCTGCGCTTCATCGTCCTTGAGTTTCAACAGAGATCCTTGTGCCACAAGGCAAACTCTTATGAAACTTCTTATTCTACCGGGGTCAAGGTGAACCCGAGTTGCTCGGCCTGCCGGCGCAGAAAGCGTTCTTTTCTTGCGCGGCTTTGTTCGGGATTGCCGAGGCGATCCGGGTCGAAGGGGGTGCGGTGTTTGACCATGGCATAGAGGATGCGGGCCAGTTTGTGGGCGGCGGCGGTGACGGCCGCTTTGGTTCCGAGCTTGGCGCGGATGCGGCGAAAC
>JAYGGC010000045.1:0-5548 GCA_046581525.1 Roseibacillus sp.
GGCAACTCTCGACGCCGCGCTCGCGACCCTTCATCCGGATGTGGTGGAGCTCATCCCGGTGATCCTGTAGAACACTCCAGAACCTTCGCCAGCCCCGCCACGGAGGAAGGCCGCCCAACTGGTCGGCTCTCTCATTTCGCATCACCCGCCTCCATCGACTCCTTCGGAAAACGATTCACCCCGGTCTTGATCCACAATCGTGTTCCCAGGGTCACGGCCGTCAGGCCGAGCCCAACCGTGATGCCCCACCACATCCCATACACCCCCATCCCGAGCGGGAATGAAAAGAACCACCCGAGTGGAATCGAGATGGCCCAGTAAGCGACAAAGGCCATCCAGGCCGGGACGTTCACGTCGTTCAAGCCACGCAACCCACCCGCCGAGAGAATCTGGAGGGCATCGCCCATCTGGAAGGCGGCCGCCACCAGGAGGAGACTCGCCACCACCGCCGCCGTCTCCGCTTCCTCGGGCAGAAAGAGCCGTGCAATGGAGTCGTTCGCGACCACAAAGGCGGTCGCACTGCAAACCGTGAAGGCGATGCCGAGCAACCACCCGCTCACCACCATCGGCCGCCAGCGGTGATAGGATCGGGCGCCCATCGCTTCGCCAATCCGCACCGTGAGGGCTTGGGAGACCCCGAGCGGCACCATGAAAATCACTGCCGCACAGGTCATCGCGACGTTGTGGGCTGCGAGAGCATTCGCGCCCATCCAGCCAATGATCACCGTCGCCATCACGAACGCGCTCGACTCCGCGAGAATCTGAAGGCTGGTGGGCAGGCCGATCTTCACGAGATCACGCACCGCTCGCCAGTCCGGGCGCCGGAACCAACGGTAGGGAACCCAGCCTTTGAAGGCTGGCAACTTCAGGCACAAGACGATGAGACCCGCCAGGGTGGCGCTGCGTGCGAGGACCGTCGCCAGGCCGGCGCCCTCGAGTTCCCAGCGCGGGGCCCCGAGATTTCCATAGATGAAAATCCAGTTCAGGAAGACATTCAACACGACCCCGCCCAAGATCACCCAGAAGGCGGGCCAGGGACGGTTCATGGCATCGGAGTGGCTCTTGAATGCCATCGAGGCCATCCCCGGGATCATCGAAACCGCGATGATGAGGAAGTAGGTGCGACCCGCCTCCACTACTCCCGCCTCTTGCCCGAACATCGGTAAAAATGGAATGAGGGCCAGCGCAAACAAGACCGTGGCCAAACCGATGGCCAGGGTAATGAAGAGTCCGTGCCGAAGCGCTGCCCGAGCCGCCTCGGGCTCCTCCGCTCCCCGTGCCTGTGCAACGCGAACCGAGACCGCAATCGACATTCCGATCCCGAACATGAAGGGGAGGTGGACGACATTGTTGGCGAAGGTGGCCGCCGCCAGCGGCATCGTCCCCAGCCGCCCGATCATCAGGGTGTCCGCCAGGTAGATGAGCATCTGGCTCACCTGCCCGATGACCAGCGGCAGCGCCAGGATGACGGTGGCACGAGCCTCGCGCGTCACTTGATCGAAGAATTGCATTTACGTGAATGGTGCCCGGTGGCCGGTCGGTTCCCGTCAGGGTCAGCGAATCAAAAAGCCCGCGGGAGGGAACCAGCGGGCTTCGGGAAGTCGGTAGGAGATTAGAGAAGTCAGAAGCGCCCGCGGTCAACCCGGCCTTTGAGGCCGAGTCCGGTGATATGTGTAAACGGGTTCTTCATGGACGACGCTAGATGTTGATAAGTGGCTCGCTGCACCCTGTCAATCTTCGGGAACCGCGCAATCAATTGCCGCGCGCCCATTCCCAGCTACACTCCTGACTGTGCCCGCCACCTCCTCCGTTCGCGACTTCCTGCTCGGCGATGAGTGGCAGCAACGCTTTGACGACTTCGTCCTGAACGACGGCAGCAAGCTTGCCCGCAAACGGCGTGTGAACTCGCTCACGTGGAGCGCTTCCGAGGACGGCGGTGGAATCCTGAGCGCCCGCGTGCAGGACCTCGAAGGGGAATTCTACGAGGTGGAGGTTTCGCTCTGGGAGGAATCCGCGGAGGCTTGGGATCTCGACGCTTCGTGCGGCTGTCCCTACGCGCATTCCTGCCAGCACGCCGCCGCCACTCTTCTCGCCGCCGGAAAGTCGAGCATCCTCGATCGCCTCCTCAAGGGCGGCACCGCAAACGTTGGGATCGGCTCCCCGGCCGCAACCTCCCCCCGCAAAACCAAGAATCGACCAGTGCCCACCCTCCGGACGAAACCAACCTTTCATCTGGAAGTACAGGTCGAGCCCGCCAACTCCCGACCGGTCCAGCTCCTCCTGCAATCGCTCCGCGCATCCAACCGCGACGAGTGGCTGGTGGCGCGGCCCTTTGCCCGCTATGGCGGGCACGACCTTCCTCTTCACACCAGCGGGGACTCCGTTACGGTGGTGGATACCGCGGACGGATCTCTCGAAATTGAGCGCGATCTGCACGCTGAGAAAAATGCCGGCCAGGAACTCGCCCAGCTCGGCCTCACCCATCTCGGGGCCCAGCCCAGCTACCGCTTCCTCCTGGGTCTCGCGCGCAGGAACGACAAGGGAGAATCTTCCCCCGCAACGGCCTGGTTCCCCGAACCCAGCCTGAGCACGCCCGATGTCTACTGGCCCTGGTTCCGCACGGAGGCTGCCCGCAAGTTGGAAGCCCGCGGTTGGACCGTGGAGGTGGACGATGACATCGGCCATCCTGTTTATGACACCAGTCCGGCGGATTGGGAGAGCTCGCTCGACGAACAACCGGGTGGGTGGTTCGCGCTCTCGGTGGGCTTCGATCTCAATGGCGAGCGCCTCGATCTTCTCCCCATCCTCGCAAGGTTGCTGGAGGACGGCACTCTCGACATGCTGGACGAATTACCGGGTCGCTCGCACCACCTCGTCTATATTCCCGACGGGGGCGCCCTCCACATTCCGGTCGACCGCCTGCGGCGTATTCTTCGCCAACTTGCTGCCCTCGTCGATCCCAGCAAGCCCTTCCTCCACCCGGTCGATGCCGCCAATCTCTCCAACAAATCGGAGCTCTCCCTCGATCCCGCTCCCAATCTGACAAAACTTTCCAAGCGCCTGCGCGAACTGAAGAAACCGGAGAAGGCGGAGCCACCTCCCGGGATGCAGGCCACCCTGCGCGACTACCAACTGGAAGGCTACAATTGGTTGCAGTTCCTCGCATCCTGTGGCCTCAACGGGATCCTCGCCGATGACATGGGCCTCGGCAAAACCCTGCAGACCCTCGCCCACATTCTCACCGAGAAGGACTCGGGCCGCTCGGAAGGAAAGCCTGTCCTCGTGGTGGCGCCCACTTCAGTCGTTCCCAACTGGCTCGCCGAGACCGCCAAGTTCACGCCCTCCCTCCGCGTCCTTGTTCTGCAGGGGCCGAAGCGCAGGAAGGACTTCCCCAACATCCCCTACGCCGATCTCGTCCTCACCTCCTTCGCCCTGCTCCAACGCGACATCGAGTCTCTCCAGAAAACGACCTTCCACCTCGTGGTTCTCGACGAGGCCCAAAACATCAAGAACCCCGCCGCCAAAGTCACCAAGGCGGCTTGCGAACTGGCGGCCAACCATCGTCTCTGTCTCTCGGGAACACCCATCGAAAATCACCTCGGCGAACTCTGGTCCCTCATGCGCTTTCTCCTCCCCGGTTTTCTGGGCACCCTGGAGACCTTTCGCACCCGCTTCCAAACTCCCATCGAGAAGGACGAAGACGACGACCGCCTGGGCGATCTCAAGAACCGCCTTGCGCCCCTCATCCTCCGTCGCACCAAGGATGAAGTGGCCTCCGAACTTCCGCCCAAGACCATCCTGGTTCATCCCGTCGATCTCACCACCGACCAGAAGGATCTCTATGAAACCGTACGCGCCACCATGGACAAACGCGTGCGCCAGGCCATCGCCGCCCACGGCATCGAGCAGTCGCGCATCGTCTTCCTCGACGCCCTCCTCAAGCTCCGCCAGATCTGCTGCCACCCGCGCCTCCTGGCTCTCGAAGAGGCCCAGGGTCTCGAGTCCGCCAAGCTCGACTACCTCGGCGATCTCCTGACCACCCTCTTCGAAGAGGGCCGCCGCGTCCTTCTCTTTTCCCAATTCACCAGCATGCTCGAGCTCATCGAGCCACGGCTCGATCTCCTGGGAATCTCGTACATCAAGCTCACCGGCTCATCCAAGGATCGCGGCGCCTTGGTGAAGAAGTTCCAGGATGGCAAGATCCCCCTCTTCCTCATTTCCCTCAAAGCCGGCGGCACCGGTCTCAATCTCACCGCGGCGGACACCGTCATCCACTATGATCCCTGGTGGAACCCCGCCGCTGAAGCCCAGGCCACCGACCGCGCTTACCGCATCGGCCAGACCAAACCCGTCTTCGTGCACAAACTGATCTGCACCGATTCCGTGGAAGAACGAATCCAGAAGCTCCAGGCCGAGAAGTCCAAGCTCGCGGACGGGTTGCTGGCCGGAACCAACAAGGCCACCGCCCCGGACGAGGACACCCTGCGGCAGTTGCTGGCGCCGATCTAGGCCCTTGCCTTGGTCTCAACGGGATGACGAAGAAGTCGCACACGGAAACCATCGTTATCGGCGACCTCAGTGAAGTTGCCGTCGATGGACTCGATGGGGTGGACTCCCTCGACTGCGTGGGCGAACGCGTGGTGCGCACCCAGGAGGGAGCAATCCACTTCGGCGGCGAAGTCGATCGCATCTACCACGCCGCCCCGACCGTCCGCCTCCTCGACCGCGCCTGGAACCGCACCCTCACCATCAAGAGTGAAGGATCGCAAAGCACGGTGGTGTGGAACCCCTTCCACGAAAAAGCCGCTGCCCTCGGCGACCTGCCGGACGACGCCTATCGGGATTTCGTGTGCATTGAAACCGCCAATGCGGGTAACGAGCGAGTGGAGCTGGGACCGGGGGATACCTCCACCCCCGCTGCCAAGATCTCCCTCTAAGGTGCGCAGAAGCGAAGCGAGTGCACGCGGCGTAACAGGCCGTCATCACTTGGGTCCAACCTCTTGTTCCGTCGAAATCCTAGCCCGCTTTCGTCTGGCTCTCCCCTTCGCGGTATTCTTTGGCCTTTTTCAGGCGATCTGCAAATGCGGGATCAATCGGCGGCGAGTGTCTCTGGGTCCCAAAAACGTCTCGCCCAAGATCGCCGAATACAAGATTCATGATCATGAACACCCCATTCCCCGAGGCCAGGATGAACGCAGTCCAGAAGAGGCGATTGGCCAAGTCCTGCGCGATGCCCTCCCAAGCAAGAAGAATGCCGGCCGCGGTTGTCGCCACAAGGCATGCCGTCATGACCCAAAACACGAGGGATTTGATGATCCGATGTGGTAAATATCCTTCCATAACGGTTCAACCTATCCCTCAAGTTCAGCGGTTTCAAGCGGCGTCATCATGCACCCCAATTATTCTTGGCAGAGACCCTATGGCTGATGCGCAAAGCACAGCCTGAGGGATTGATAAAAGTTAGCGGTGTTGTCGAAGTGAGATCCTGGCACCTCGCCAGGAACTGAACTGAATAAACAAACCAACGACAACACCATGAATAAATCAT
>JAYGGC010000063.1:0-11209 GCA_046581525.1 Roseibacillus sp.
GGCGAATGCGGGTGTGGTCGTTCAGGTTGAGTCAGGCTCGACACCAGCTTGGAGGAAAGTTGTCCATGATCCGGGGACCCGGGCGAGAATGGGCGCTTGCAACTCGTCAGAGCCCGGGCGGATTGTGGGCAACTTTCCGGACTCGTAGCTATTTGGGCGCTCGTTTTCGGCTTGGCTTGTCGGGGTCCGTTTCGCGAGGCTCCGGGCAATGGCAGTTGAACATCTTTTTACGCAGGCTCTGGGCCTGACCACTCCTTGGAATGTGATTTCCTGCGACTTCGATCCCGCCGCGAAGTCACTTGAACTCGACATCGATTTCCAACGCGGAGCTCGCTTCCCCGATCCCGAAACTGGTGAGCTTTGTCCTGTCCACGACACCGTTCAGCGCAGTTGGGAACACCTGAGGTTCTTCGAGCACCGGACCACGATCCGAGCAAGGGTTCCACGCATCAAGACGGCCTCGGGCGCGGTCAAGACCGTGGTGGTCCCGTGGGCCAATCTCCATGGAGGATTCACCCTGCTCATGGAAGCCTACCTTCTGACCCTGGCCAAAGTGCTGCCCGTTGCCGAGGTGTCCAGACAGACCTCGGTTAGCGAGGACCGCATCTGGCACCTGATCCGGACCCGGATTGAGGCGGCATGGGAACAGACCGATTGGAGCAGCCTCGAGCGTCTTGGCGTGGACGAAACTTCCACCCGCAAGGGACACAAATACGGCACGGTTTTCCTCGAAATCAACGGGCGCGAGACCGAACGAGGGCGCGGTGCATCCAAAGTCGCGCGGTTGCTGTTCTTCACTCCGGGCAAAGGCGCAGACACCTTCCGGGAGTTCGTCGCGGAACTGAAGCGACGCGATGTCCCGACCGAACAGATCAATGAGATCGCCATGGACATGTCCAAGGCCTTCATCGCGGGTGCGGCCGAGCACTTTCCAGGCGCCCAACTCTGCTTCGATCGCTTTCATGTCATGAAGCTGTGTGGTGAGGCCCTCGACCAGGTCCGCAAGGACATCGCTCGCGACATCGGTGGGCTGCCACGAGGGGCGATGTGGGCCCTGCGAGGGAACTGCGCAAATCTCCGGGAGGAACAGCTCGAACTGCGCAAGCAGATCTGTAGAGACCACTCTCAGATCGCCAGGGGGCTATCGATCAGAGAGTTCCTCGCTGACATGTGGAATTACCAACTCCGAGAGGATGCTGCCGAGCATCTTTCTTCCGTCATATCCTGGTGTCGCCGCTCGCGCCTGAAGCCCTTTGTCAAACTCGCGGGAACGCTCCGAAGACACATCGAGGGCATCCTCGGATACTTCAAAAACTACACCACCTCCGCGGCCATCGAAGCCGTCAACGGTCTGCTCCAACTCGCTCGTCGCAGGGCGCGGGGATACCGAACCTTTCGCAACTTCCAAGCAATGGCCTACTGGATCGCCGGTGGTCTTAGCATCCAAACTCGGGTTTCAGCTACCCACTAAATTCTCAGGAGCGTCATGTTTTATCCTGTTGGTAGCGATGACGATGGCCGGAGCCGCTGAGTTCCAAGTGACCTGTATCAGAGAGAGTGAAGATGCCAGCAGTGAGCATTCACGGTTCGCTTGCTCGAATGGAGACAGCGTGCAGCGAGTTTGATGGGATTGGAACGGCCGTGCACGGAACAAGCCCGAATCGGAATCCCCTGCCTGGGGTCAGGAAGTGAGGGCTCATCCTGGTGGAGAGGCGGAAGAACTCCGCGCGCTGCCAGACAGAAAATCCCTTGCCCTCCCGCCGATCCGGGAGGATAGATACCGGCGATGAAAGCCTGTATCCTCATGTGCTTCGCGTGGCTCCTGCTGGCATCGATGGCCGTCGGGCAAGCGGACAGTTTTCCCTACGAGGATTGGACGAGCAAGGACGGGAGGAAGATCGTGGCGCGCCTGACCAAGTTGGAAGCCAAGGAAGTCACCCTCCAGATGAAGAGGGGCGGCAAGCGCTACACCCTGAAGCGGGCGAAGCTCTCGGACGAGAGCAATGCCCAGATTGATCAGCATCGTGCCTCGGTGTTGGCGGAGATCAAGAGTGGCGCGCTCAATACCACTACGATCTTCAGGTCCGTCGTGCTCGGGGTGGGTCCGAAAGCGGTCGAGGCGTTGGCAGACAAGACCCTCGCCTTTTCGGTGACGGATATTCGCATCGATACAGATCGCAAGGCCGCCTACCTCGAACTCGACGAGGCGCTCTTCCTGAAAGTTCAGGCGCCGAGCAACTACGAACTCTTCGAAAAGGAACGGGCCCTCTACTCCCGGCCCGGGCGCAAGGACCGGCGCTATGATCCGCGCCGAACAGTCAATGAACTGGCCCGGTTCATGGCCAGGGAAGGCGCGCAGTACAAAGTCCGATTCACGAAGGAGACCTTGTTTGAGTTCGGGACGGTAGGGATCACGGATGGGGTGATCATCCACCGGTAGCGAACGCGAATCACTTCATCGCTGCGGCCGCACCCCCGGAGCGCGGTTCGCTCACCGCGGTGAGGACGGCGCTTCCCTGGTCGAAGGCGATTGCCTGGCAAGTGCCGAAGGAGGAGCGTGATTTCAGGATGTGGCCCCGGGCTTTGAGGGCGGCGAGAACCTCCGGACGGAATCCATCTTCGATGCTCACGTGGTTCGGGCTCCATTGGTGGTGAAAACGCGGGGCCTTGACCGCCTGGTGCAGTGGTTGTCGCAGGTCGATGGTCCGGATGATGGTCAGAAGAGCCTGCGTGATGATGGTGGGACCGCCCGCTGCGCCCACGGTGAGGACTGGCTTGCCGTCCTTGAGAACGATGGTGGGTGACATCGATGAAAGTGGACGTTTGCCCGGTGCAATGGCGTTCGCTTCGGCGCCGACGAGCCCGAAGGCGTTTGGCACACCAGGTTTGAGTGAGAAGTCGTCCATCTGGTTGTTGAGCAGGATGCCGGTTCCCGGGACGAGGACCTTGGAGCCGAACGACGTATTCAGGGTTGTGGTGCAAGCCACCCAGCAACCTCGGCCGTCAACCACCGTGAAGTGCGCGGTGTGCTTTTCGGTCGAGTCGGCGGTAGCCTTGGAGGGGTCGCCGTGGGTGGGGACTGGCGAGGCCTTTTCAGGATCGATCCGGCCAGCCAGTTGCTTCGCGTAGGCTTTGGAGATCAAACCAGCGATGGGAACCTTGGCGTGGTCGGCGTCCCCCAGCCAATGGGCGCGGTCAGCGAAGGCGAGTTTCATCGCTTCGATGATGAGGTGGCTACGCTCGGTCTCATCGCATTGAGCGAGGTCGAAGTGCTCGAGGATATTCAGGATTTGCGCGACATGGGTGCCACCCGAACTGGGGGGAGGAAATCCCACGATTTGGTAGCCGCGGTAGGTGGTTCGAAGGGCCTCGCGCACGCGGATCTTGTAGTTTGCGAAGTCCTCCCGGGTGATGATTCCGTGATTGGGTTTCATCCATGCCGCGGTCGCCTTGGCGAAGGCTCCGCCGTAGAACCAGCCGATCCCGCCCTTGGCGATGGCGTGGTAGGAATTGGCGAGGTCGGGTTGGAGCAGGGTGTCCCCGGTGCGGAGAACCTGGTGATCGGGACGAAAGAAGGGGCTGGAGGGTCCCGCAAACTTTGCGAGGGCCTGGCGTTCGGCCTGCAGGCGGCCGGCAAACTTGCGGTCGACGCGAAAGCCACGCTCCGCGATGAGGGCTGCAGCTTCGAGGTGCGCAGAGAGCTTGGAGGTGCCGTGATTGCGCAGGAGGTGATCATAGACGGCGAGCGATCCAGGGATGCCCGGGGCGCGGGCGCCCGTCTTGCTTGCGGTGCCGTCGGCTGACCCGTCGTCGCGGAGATACATGTCGCGGTGGGCAGCGGCCGGCGCCATCTCGCGACCGTCAAGGGCGAGAAAGGTTCCGTCGGGCAAGCGCGCGAGAAGAAAGCATCCTCCGCCAATCCCACTGTTGTGACTGTCGACGACGCCGAGAGTAAGACCGATCGCCACCGCAGCATCGATGGCTGTGCCACCGTTGCTCAAGACGTCGAGAGCAGCCTTGGTTGCGAGAGGGTGGGACGAAGCGACCGCACCAGTGCCGGTGGCGTGGTGGACGACAGGTGGAGTAGGAATGGGAGCGGCGGGGAGCCGGGAGCCGCACAACATGACTGCGAGAGCGATCACGCGCAGAGAGGAGGCCGAGGCCGAAGGGAAACGAGACATGGTGAAAATCTTTCGATTGCAGCGAGAGATAACCCGGCTGGTTCACGGTTGCGATCGTAAATCAGCGCTGCGGCGCTTGTTCCACCAGCTTCTGGAGTCTCCGTCCCAGTGGCCCGGCCAGCGCGGCCTGGTAATCTTCCTCCGTATCGATGTCAGGCAGCGAGGGGAGCTGGTAGGTGGCGATCTTGTTGGCCTCTGCGCGAGTGAGGGTGGTTGCGAAGGTCTGGGAGGAACTCCACGGGATCCCTTCGAAGAGTTCCAGGTGAGCGCGCTTGGTTGCCAGGATATGGTAGCCCCCGTCGGGAGTCGGACCGATGACGGCGTCGTGTTGCTCGTTGAGTTGTGCAAAGGCGGCGTGAATCCAGCGGCTGGAGATCTCGATGCAGTCGCTGCCGATCACCGCGACCTTTTGGAAGCCGGCATCGAATGCTTGCAAGGTAGCCCGCGCGAGGCGCACGCCGAGGTCACCCTCCCCCTGCGGCCGGAAGTCGATGACGTCGGGGTCGAGATCGATCTCCGGGGAGCCCATGATCTCGGGAAGGATCCAGAAGCGGATCGCGTCCTGCGCGTCGTCCGGCGCATAGCAAATCCGTAGTTGGCAATCCTCGAGTCCGCCAAGCTGCTGGAGGAGGATGTGGACCATGGCCCGGTAGATGGTGACTGCCTGCTCGCTGCCCACCCCGGCCGCCAGGCGGGTCTTCACCTGGCTGGGGAGCGGTTCCTTGAGGAAGACGAGGAGGAGGCGGGAGGGCATGGGAGGGGGAGGGAAGGGGAAGTATTCAGTAGCCAGTGTTCAGACTTGAAGTGGAGTCGAGCGCGTTGGATGAAGCTTGGTGGGGGGGACTCTTACTCTGAGCACTGGCTACGGAACACTTCTCCCCAGCGGGCCGAATAAGAGGAGGGAAATACGGAATTTTACTTAAGATCTCTTGAAAGTTAAAAAAATCTAGTATTCAACCTTGTTTTCCCCGTGGTATTGGGGGATTCTTGGTGTGGAGGAGCCTCTCCTGCAAGCTCTGGGTAAAAAATTATGCCGAGATCCAAGAACAAGTCGAAGGGGAAGGGCGCTGGCGATTCACGCTGGTCGAATGAGGTAGCGGGCATTCTGTTCGTCGGCTCGGGGCTGCTGCTTCTTCTTTCGCTGGTCTCGTACACCCCAGCGGATCTTCCCATCAAGTTTCCGTTCACCGATTGGTCGTTCCTGGGGAGCTTCGCCCTGGGGATGGAGGCCAATGTGCCGCGGCAAAACTGGATTGGGCCGGTGGGCACCCTCCTGGGATTTGGGCAGATTCAGCTCCTTGGAGCTGCCGCCTACCTCCTGCCCCTGGGATTGGTGTGGATGGGGCTAGCCCGCCTCTTCATGGAGGCGAAGTTCAGCCTGCGAACCTGGATTGGTTTTGGAGTGTTCCTGGTGAGCGGGGCGTGCCTGCTTGGAGTGCAAGCGACTTTCTTTTCCACCTGGCAATCGAGCTACCTGATTTCTGGTCCGGGAGGGCTGATCGGAGAATCACTCGGGGTCGTGGTCTTCCAGGGTCTGCTCAACACCTTGGGTGCGGCGATTGTCCTCGGGATGATTTACCTCATGAGTCTCTTTACCTTGCTCGGCGTCCATCCGATCAAGTTTGTGAAGGAGTTCTACTACTGGACGAAGGAGAAAGTTGGAGAGATCCGGGAGGCCTGGGTTGAGCGCTCGGCGGCGCGTTCGGCTGCCAAGGCACGGCCTGCGAAGCATCGTCGCGCTACCAAGAAGAATGCAGCCGGGAAGAAAAATTCGCGCCGTAAGCCGGTGCTTGAGACCGAGGATGAGGAAGAGTGGGACTACGAAGAGGAAGAGGAGGGCGAATACGAAGAGGACGAGGAGGGCCAGTCGCAGTTGCCATTGCGGGAGCTCCCCGAGCCGCAGATCATCGATGCCAGCCAGCGCATCACGTCCACCTTGGCCGCGGGCGCCAAGCCGTTTGAGCGCAAGAAGCCCAAGCAGCACGGCGCGCTCAGTTCGGAGGGGTTTGAAGACTACGAACTTCCCGGTTTCGACTTGCTCGAATACGACGAAGATGAGGCTCCGCTTGAGGACAACACCAGTGAGCTCATCGCGCAGCAGACCAATATCGTCGAAACGCTGAAGGCCTTCGGAGTGGATGTGACCGCCGGCGACATCACGCGCGGACCTACCATTACCCGCTACGAGGTTTACCCCAGCGTGGGCTTGCGGGTGAGCCGGATTGCCCAACTCGAACACGACATTGCCCGCGCTACCAAGGCAGAGCGCGTAAATATCCTCGCACCCATTCCGGGCAAGGACACGGTGGGCATTGAGATCGCCAACGACACCCGCATGCCCGTGGCGCTGCGCGAGTTGCTCCAGGACGATGAGTTCCGCAGCTCGAAGCGGAAGATCCCCCTGGCGCTCGGGAAAGATGTTTACGGCAAGGCCGTGATTGGGGATCTCGCCGCGATGCCGCACCTCCTGGTGGCCGGAGCGACGGGCTCAGGCAAGTCGGTCTGCATCAACTCGATCATTTCAAGCATTCTCTTCAAGTTTGCCCCCGATGAACTGCGCTTCATCATGATCGATCCGAAGGTGGTCGAGATGCAAATGTATGCCAACCTGCCGCACCTCGTGGTGCCGGTGGTGACCGATCCCCGCCGGGTGGTGGGTGCGCTCAAGTGGTGCGTGAATGAGATGGAGCGGCGCTACAGGATTTTTGCCAAGGAGGGCGTGCGGAACTTTGACGCGTTCAACAACCGAGTGCGAGAGGAAGAGGAATACGAAGAAGAGGAATACGAGGATGAGGAGTGCGAAGATGAGGAAGAGGTAGATGAGGAGCAGGTCGAATCGATTGCTTCCGCCTTGGAAGGCGGAGAACTTGGTCCGGCGGACAGCGACTGGGAAGAGGAGGAAGAGGAGGCTCCCGATCGGTTCCCCTACATCGTGGTGATCATCGATGAGCTCGCTGATCTCATGCAAACTGCTCCGGCGGATGTCGAAATGTGCATCGCGCGGATTGCGCAGAAAGCCCGTGCGGCGGGAATCCACCTGATTGTGGCCACCCAAACTCCGCGGGCGGACGTGGTGACTGGAATCATCAAGGCCAACATTCCGAGCCGAATCGCCTTCCAGGTATCCTCCGCTCTCGATAGTCGCGTCATTCTCGATGGGAAGGGCGCAGAAAAGTTGGTGGGCCAGGGCGACATGCTCTTCCTGCCTCCAGGCTCGGCCAAGCTCGATCGCGCACAGGGTGCCTGGATCTCGGACGGGGAAGTGGAGGCCCTGGTGGATTTCTGCTCGAACCAGAGTGAGCAGCGTTTTGAAGAGAACGTGCAGGCCTGCATCGAATCGGGAGGAGGCGGCGGCGACGATGCCGAGGACGACGTTTCCGATGCAGACGAAGAGATTCTCCAGAAGTGCATCGAAGTGATCATGCAGGAGCAGAAGGCGAGCACATCCCTGCTACAGCGTCGCTTGCGCCTCGGTTACACTCGGGCGGCGCGCATGGTCGATATTCTCGAGCAGCGTGGAATCGTGGGTCCGCCCGACGGTGCCAAGCCTCGCGAAGTCTACATGCAGCGCGAGCCAGCGGGGGTGGAGTAGCGGATTGCGTCGGCGCCGGGTAGCCGGCAACCGCGTTCGTCTACAGGGTGCACTAGTCGGCCTTGCGAAGGAGAGAGGTCACCGTCCCAAGGATGGCGGCATGGATTTCATCAATGGATTGATCTGCATCGATGATCGTCACGAAGTCATCCTGCACCGAGTGGAAGATCTCGCTGCAGAGTTGGAGGGACTCGCGTTGTTCGAACTCGTTGGCCTCGCCGTCGCGGACACCGATGCGGGCGAGGGCGGTGTCGAGGGAGAGGTCGAGGAGGAGGAGGAGATCCGGTGGAGGTGCAAACTCCTCGCTAACCCGGCGGATCTCCTGGGGATCGAAGCCCCGTATGCCCTGGTAGGCCATGGAGGAGAAGTAGTAACGATCGAGAATGACGATCTCACCTCCTTGCAGGGCGGGTTCGATGAGAGTCTCGACGTGCTCGCGGCGGTCCTGGTGGAAGAGTTGCAGTTCCTCCTCGGGGGAAAGACGGCCGGTAGTGGCGGATTCACGGAGCCGGCGCCCAAAGGGGCCATCGGTCGGTTCGCGAGAGAGCGCGACGCGGTGGCCTTGCTCGCGGAGAGCGGCAGCGAGGAGTTTCGCCTGGGTGGATTTCCCGGTGCCGTCGATGCCTTCGAGGACAATGAGAGAGCCAGGGTAGGGACGGGGCATGGGGGAGGAGAAGGTCGAAGGTCAGAGGTTAGACTGACTAGTGGCTACCGGTCAGGGATTGGTTACAAACTAACTCCGAGTTGATAGGGGCGACAACCCGAATCCTGCGGATCAAACTGCACGGATTGCCGCCCTGCGGCGGACATCAGGAGTGGGCTGCCTCGCTCCTACCGCGCTGTGCGCCTCCGGGGCCGAAGAGGCTGCGTCCTTCCCATTCGCAGTCTTTGTAGGTTCCTTTTCCCTTTTTCATGCGTAATAACCGCGTTAAATATGAAGGATAAGCAAAACGGGAGTATCCGCATCGCCGCCGTTTACTTACTTTCCATCATGGCAAAGATCAGATGAAACCACACCGGTCAGCTTACAATATCACACTGGTTCTTGTTATCGTTCTGGGAGCCTCATTTGCTACTGTTGCAACTGCAATTTGCGAGGAAGTGTCCCCGGCGCCCAAGGTCAAGGTGCGCTACCGCATGCCATCAATTGTCATGTCAGCACATGCCGACTGGCCGAAAGATCCCAATTACCGCGATGCGATGGCCAAGTTTGTCGTCGACCATGGGTTTAACGTCGTTGAGGGAGGAGTTGATGTGCTGGACGTCTGCCGCAAGAATGGTTTGATGGTGCAACTTGGAGGTGACCAGGCGACGCTAGACATTGCTCCAAAGCTCAGGGAAGATCCTGCGGTATTCGGCTATTTTGTCTCTGACCGCCGAAGGCGTGACTCCTTTCCGGCATTCGCCAAAATTGCGAGCATCTTCGAGAAGGCCGACCCTAATCACCCGACTATCTTCATCAATCGCGCCGCCTGGAATGAATTCGGGGATTTTGCCAAACAGGTCAAGCCCATGCTGCTTGACTTCTATCATTATCATGCGATGCCGCGCAGGCACGCCGAACGGTATTACCTTTACCTGCTCATGTTTCGCGGTCTGGGCCAGGAACACGGGGTTCCGGTGATGCGTTGCACCAGCAGCAGTTCTCCCCCGGCGGTCTTGAGGCAGACGATCTACACAAGCCTGGCTTACGGAGTGAAGGGTTTTCATTTCTGGACACCCTGGATATTCGCTCACGCAAAGGACAAGGAGGGCAATGCCGTGTTGAAGGACGGCAAATTGAACATGTATGTCACCCTGCCACACCTTACCGATATTGCCAAAGAGGTCAGGAAGATGAGCCCGGTGCTGGTAAACTGCCGTTCGGTTGCCATGTATCACACAGACCCGCTTCCCATCAGTGGCGGTAAAGCCCCCGGGGATGCATGGTGCCAACCCTCCGGGTCCCAGCTTCTGGTTGGCGTGCTCAAGGATGAGAAAGGCGGAGATTTTCTCCTTGTGACCAACAAACACCCGGGCATGAAGCAGGAAGCCTCGCTGTCCTTTGATGCGACGGTTAGCGCTGTGGAGCAGATGGACAAGAAGACGGGAAAGTGGAAGCCAATACCGCTTGATGCCGGGGGTGAAAGGCGAACCGGTAAACTGCACCTTGCTCCTGGCGACGGTGAACTGTTGAAGGTTGTACGCGTCGTCAAGAAATAGGAATAATGCGCCAGAAGATTTTTCGTTCACTTGCCCCGGGATTGCTGGGAAATCGATTTTCCAGCCCTGAATTTATGGAACTTCAGGACACGGGACAGCCAAAGCCGGAGGACGTGGGCAGGCAACCATATTTGCCCTCTGAGCTACTCTGACCCTCAGCCTTACGCTCCTTCATTTCCAAAGGGGCGCACTTGTTAGTGTCCTATTTCTTCCGAGTTTGGGTGCCACCAGTCTCCATCATGACCTTTCCGCCCCCGTCCCGTATGGTCAATGCCCATTCCATTTTGTCTTTACCAGTGAACTGGAAGAACATCTCCCCGCGAAGATCACCTCCGAAATCCAAATTCCAGGCCATTCGTTCCGTCTTCGGGTCCCACCGCCCGACCGAGTCTCCGCGCGGGAATTCGTTCTGGTTGCCAAAAAACCACGAGCGATAGACCTTGGCTTCCGCATCATAAGTAATAAGCCCGCGGCCTTTCGTGCCGTCTGCGTTGGTTCCGTCAATCTGAATAAACTTCTTATCCAGAACCCATTTAATCGTCTCCTCGCCAGTGGTGGTTCGCCCTTTCGGCGTCCATGCGGCCTTTTTTTGATATAACGTATACGTCCAAGTGCCGATTCGGCGATTCAGAGGTTCCAACGGATTGTCATCGGCTCGAACGGAGGTAACGGTAGCAAGAACGGCTAGGGATACTGTAAGAAATTTCATTGGTGGTTTCACCGATGGGACCAACTCGCATCCTTGGCGTCAGGAAGGCAATGGGAACCCTACGGTCGTCAAAATGTGGCGAAAGTCCCCGCCACCCCATGACAAAAACATAAACTGTTAGAAAACCTCGATAAGCCAATTTTCTCCTGGTTGAAACCCCGCGCCTCCGGGGGTTTCGGGTGTGTTATTTGAAGGATTTTGCGAGGAACTACTACATCACGCTTCCCGTAAGGTCAAAAAACTCAGCCAAGCCAAAAACACCTGGATCTCAGCCCGGACACCAGCCTCAGACCCTCGATCTCAGCCGAAGTAATCGCTGCTCATTCCGAACCTTCAGTTGTTTGAGATTTGAATAGTACTTGAAAGCCCCGTATCTTAAATTGAATCACGTTAGTTCGCCAGAATGGGTGACGCGAAACGGCATTTCAATCGGCTGAGATTCGATTCGCTCCATGAGTCGAGATCCCGGCAAAACAGGACGATTACAGGCGTTTCAGGTTCGGCTGAGTTCTTTGACCCTACGGG
>JAYGGC010000090.1:0-14916 GCA_046581525.1 Roseibacillus sp.
AGACAAATCCGTGGTCGTTTCCTTCCGCCGCAGTCTTGCGGTCGACGGCTTGCACTTTGAAGTCGAGGTCTCGGACGACCTGGAGAACTGGCAACTTGCGGGCCATGAATGGGAGTTCCTGGGAACCGATCCTCCTGAGAATGGGACCGCCATGTTCTCGTTTCGCACCGCAGCGCCGGATGGGGCGAACTACGTTCGCCAGCGTGTGATCCTGATGGAGTAGCGCGATCCTTTCTCCGCGCCACCGAAACCTTGAAAACTTAAGAGACCCGGCGAGGCAGAGGAAGCAGAACGATTGAGCACCCTCTCGACGGCCCCGCTGATCCGTGTATCAGGATGCAGGAAACAGGGTGCGGGGGGGCTACTGCACGCTGAACCGGAAGAAGGCGGCGTTTCCGGTAGGCGCGAACTCGAAGCAAATGCTGCCGTCGACCACCGATACCGATTCAGGGTTCACGGTGAGGGGTGCAAAGGTCGCGAAGTCGCTGAAGCTCCCTGCACGATCGCCGAACCTGAACGCCTTCGTGGAGAGGTTCGTGCGGACGATCAAATCAGAATGTCTTGATCGGATGATTCTCATTGGGGAGCCCTCCTTGAGACGCGCGGTTGACCAGTTTGCGGAACACTACCACCGGGAACTGAATCATCAGGGATTGGAGAGGGATTGGAGAATAACATCATTGAACCCGAGTTCGGATCGGCGGGAAAAGGTAGTGTAAACTGCCGGGAGCAGCTTGGCGGATTGCTGCGCTATTACTACCGGAATGCCGCGTGAAACCGACGATTTCAATTTCTGGACACTACGGGGCGCAGGCCCTCTTTTGGGAGGTTTTTCCCGAACGCTTCAGAATAATCTTGTGGGGCATCCAGATTACTTCACATTCTCCAGTGGCCCGGGGGCCTGTCCGCCGAACATTCAAATTCCTGCTGAAAACACCCAACGCATTCCATGAAACTCAACAAAAATATCTTACGCGGTGCCGCACTGATGATCGTCGGGTGCCTCTCGATTGCTCCGACTGCGAGTGGAGCTCTGGTTTTTAACGAAACCTTTGAGAATTATAATACCGGTAACGTCGATGGCCAGGGTGCTTGGGTCGATTTCGGGGGTAGCCGTCTCACCAATGTTGTCGACACGCTTAACAATGGTGGATCGCAGTCGCTCGAGTTCTCGACGAACCCCGGCTATGGCTCTGATGCCTACTTCGACTTGGCTGATCCGATCACGTCCGGGCAACTCGCTCTGTCGTTTGATATCTACCAACCGACCGGATTCGATGGGCGGGCACACATCTTTATCAGCCGTGGGCCAACCGGCGCCGGCCCTCCGGCAAACGTGTTTCATGAAGGCTTCCACTTTCAGGGGGACGGGACGGCCGGGACATTTTTTGACTCGGGTTCCATAACAACGCCGCTCCTCTTGGACCAGTGGGTCAACGTAAGGGTCGACATCGATCTCGATGCGAATACGGCCGTGGCTAGCTACGGTGGAACGGAGATCTTTAATGGCGCTTGGAACAATGGCGGCACCTCTCCAAACCAATACCAGGGTGTCAATATTTGGGCGGCTCAGGGAGCAACTGTAGGAGCTTTCAATATCGATAACTTCAGTCTCGATATCGTTCCGGAGCCGAGCGGAGTGACGCTCTTGGGCCTCGGTTTCCTTGGTCTTGGCCTTCGTCGGCGCCGATCCTGATTTGGCAATAACGGGCGGGGCGGGGCATCAGATTCCGCCACCGGCCAACCGATAAAATTCTGCGGCGTTCGGTGGCTTGGCACCTCCGTCACGGCATCCCTTCCCTGCCACTGGCAAGATTGATTGCTAGGAAATTGCTTTTCCAGCCCTGATTTTCTGGAGCACGGTGAAGGTGCCCCATTCGTGCACCACGAGGCGGTCCCCGTAGTGTCCAGAAACTCGATTACAACGGAGATTTCTGAGGATCAATCTGTTGCAGACGCTCCGCGGAGTGTATTTCGAATTGGAATCTGAGCCTTAACGTCGCAATGCTCCATATTCACAGAACCTCAACCTTTCTCGGCCGATATATAGCACCCTACGGGGGCTGTAATGCCTAGCAATTCCCCGGCTCCTGAGCTTCCAGGAACCCCGGCCATAAAAAGGAATCTCCTGGCATTATTTCCTAGCAATGGACCAGAAAAGGCCGAAAAAACCAATTTCCTAGCAAGAGCAATCAATTTCCATGAAGCGAGTTCTCGCCCTCATGCTCAGCCTCAGTTCCTCTGTGGGGCTGGCAGCTACTCCGACGGTGACCAACGTCACACCCGCTCCCGGCACGGTGAGCGAGCTTTCCCCGATCACGATCACCTTCTCGGAAGCTGTCAGTGGAGTGGACGCGTCCGATCTCATCATGAACGGGGTAGTGGCCAGCACGGTTTCCGGAGCCGGCGACGAGTATACCTTCAGTTTCGCCTCTGTTCCGCTTGGACTAGTGACCGTGACGTGGGCGCCCAATCACGATATCACGGACACAGAAGTACCCGCCAATGCCTTCGATTCTACCGTCGCGGGAGAAGTCCGCCACTACATCGTTGTCGATCAGGAGGCGCCCGCCGTTATCAATCGATCTCCTGTCGCAGATGGCAGACTGCGCGGCCTGTCGGAACTCTCGGTCACCTTCTCCGAACTCATCACCGGCCTCGAGGCCGAAGACCTTACCGCCAATGGCGCTCCTGCCACCTCTCTCACGGGAGAGGGCGCCGGCCCCTATCTTTTCACCTTCGGTTCCATCGACGATGGCCCAGTCACCCTCTCGTGGGCTGCCGGCCACGCCATTGCAGACCTCGCATCCAATCCACTGATCGGCGAAGACTGGTCCTACATCCTGGTTGCCAACGCACGCATTCCGAATGTCGTCATCAACGAGTTGATCGCCTCGAACCGCTCCGGTCTGACCGATGAAGACCAAGAGTACTCCGACTGGATCGAACTGCTTAACAAGGACAATTCCGCCGTCAACCTGCTTGGCTGGTCCCTCAGCGACGATATTGATGAGCCCGGGAAATTTGTCCTCCCGGACAGGATTCTGCAACCTGGCGCCAGGCTCCTTGTCATTGCTTCGGGCAAAGATCGCTCTCCAGCGGGCGTGGCCGAGATTCACACCAACTTCAAGCTGGCGGCCTCCGGCGAGTACCTCGGTCTCTTCCCTCCCGAGCTTCCCCGAGAAGCCGCCGACGAGATCGCTCCGTCCTATCCGGTCCAGCGCAACGACCATTCCTATGGTCGCGAAAACAACGGTGAAATATGGCGCTATTTCGCCAACCCCACTCCGCGAGTTTCCAACGGCGTCAGCGCCATCCGCGGCCTCCTCGATTCACTCCATTTCAGCAGTCCCCGCGGATTTTATACTCAGCCCTTCAACCTGCGTCTCACGTCACCCGATCCCCAAGCCGTTATTCGCTACACCGCCGACGGGAGTGAACCAACCGCCAGAAACGGAACGATCTATTCAGCTCCCATCCCCGTCGAATCGACTCGTATCATCCGCGCTGCCGCCTTCCGCACGAACTACCTCCCCTCGGAGATCATCACCCACAGCTACTTCTACAATGAATCCAGTGCGATTCGCTCCCTCCCCGTAATCTCCATCAGCACCGATGACTCCAACCTCTGGGGCCCCACCGGTATTCAGACCCCCGGCAATGCCGCTCAGCGTGGCATCGCCTGGGAACGTCCTGCTTCCGTCGAGCTGATCCGCCAAGACCAGAGTGGATTTCAGGAGAACTGCGGGATCCGCGTACAGGGCGGCAACCACATCCGTGGCCTCTATAATCCCAACAGTGGACCACCGGCCTCCAAGTACTCGTTTCGCGTCTACTTCCGCGGCGACTACGGGGCCACCATGCTCCACTTCCCTTTCTTCGAGGGATCCGAAGTGAAGGTCTTCGACCGCTTCACTCTTCGCGCCGGGATGAACGATCACTCCAATCCCTTTGTCGTGGACGAGATGGTCCGCCGCATGCAAATCGCGACCGGCAATGTCGGAGCGCGAGGAAATTTCGTGAACCTCTTCATTAACGGCGAATACAAAGGCTACTACAACGCCACGGAACGCATCGATGATGACTTCATGCGCTCCTGGCACGGCGGCGATAACGACTGGGACGTCATCGCACAATTCGGAGAAATCCGGGAAGGCGACGCCAGCGCCTGGCAGCGCATGATGGGAGCCGTCAGACGCGACCAGAGCAGCACCAGCTACTATCGCAGATCCACCCGGGAACTCGATATGGACAACTTCATCGACTACCTCTTGGTCAATGTCTATTGCGGCACCGGGGACTGGCCGCACAACAACTGGCGGGCAGCTCGCGAGCGTGCCTCTCGCACGAAGTTTCGGTTCTACGTCTGGGATGCCGAAGGGGCTCTCGGCAATGGCGGTCGCTCGGTTCAGGGCAACACCCTCACCAGTCAACTCGGGGGCGGTTCTGAGATCGCGCAAATGTATCAGGCCCTGGTTCGTAGTCCGGAGTTCCGCTTGCGCTGGGCGGACCGCGCACACAAGCACCTGTTCAACGGCGGCGCCTTGGCAGACCGGACACACAGCGGAAATTTCCGGCTCATCCTACGGAAAATGCGAGGCGTTATTCCCAACATGAGCGGCTCCATTCTCAGGAACTGGATTCCCAATCGACGCGCTGCCATCATCGGTCACATGCGAAGCGCCGGACTCTACAGGTCTGACGAAGCACCGGAAATGCAGCCCTTCGGCGGTCCTCTCACGCCGACCGATTCGATCGAGCTATCTTCCACCGGCGATCGCATTTACTACACCACCGACGGAAGTGATCCACGTGTGACCGCCACTGCCCAGAACCCACTGGGCAGTGTCTCCCCTAAAGCCATTCTCTACACCGACCCCTTCACGATCAACGGCACGAGCACGATTAAATCCCGCTCACTTTCCGGAACGGACTGGAGTGCGCTCACCGAGGCCGAATTCCTTCAGGAGCCACGATTCCCGAACCTCCGCATCACCGAGATCATGTACAATCCGCCCGGAGGCAGCACCTACGAGTTCATCGAGCTGCACAATCTATCCAGCCGCACGATCGATCTTGGACACTTCAGCTTCCAGGGCATCACCTACGAATTCTTGGGCAGCGCGACTCTCAGCCCCCAACAACGGATTGTCTTGAGTTCCAATGATGATCCGCAGTCCTTCGCTCAACGGTATCCGGCGGTTCGCTCCTACGGCACCTTCGGCGGCAGCCTCTCCAATGGTGGCGAACGCCTTACTCTGGTCGACGGCTTCGGGAACAACATCATCTCCGTCCGTTACAACGATCGCGCTGGCTGGCCCCGTTCTGCGGACGGCGGCGGCTACTCCCTGGTGCTGCGTGACATCGACGGCGACCTCAACGATCCCACCTCTTGGAGCGCGAGTCCTCAGGTGCATGGCTCACCGGGCGAGGGAGATTCTGCCGAGATTCGCCCCAGCGTCGCCCTCAACGAGGTGCTCGCCCACAACGAGAGCGCCGTTGCACACGGCAATGAGTTTCCTCCCTTCGTCGAACTCCAAAACTCCGGTGCGAGCGCCGTCGATCTCAGTGGTTGGAGCCTGAGCGACGATGCCGACCTCCCCCATAAGTTTAGCTTCCCGCAAGGAACCTCCATCGACCGCGGTGGACATCTCCTTATCTGGTGCACCAATCCCAAGGGCGCGCCCGGCTTGCATTCCGGTTTCGAGTTAAGCCTTGAGGGTGGGTTCCTCTTCCTTACGAATCCGTCAGGCGCCCAAACCGACGCCGCCTCCTACGGACTGCAAGTCGCCGACTTCTCGATCAGCAAGAACGGCGAGAATTGGAGTCTCACCGTCCCCACCCCTGGAAACCCAAATGGCGCTTCCGTTCCTCTCGCCTCCCAATCCGAACTCACCATCAACGAGTGGGTCACCAACCGCATTGCTGGCGAAGGAGACTGGCTCGAACTCCACAATCAGGACGCCAGCCATCCTGTCGCTCTGCGCAATCTCTATCTCGCCAGCGGTGAAGCCGTCTATCGCTACGGAGCGATCTCGTTCATTGCCCCGCGCGCATTCAAGCGCTTCTGGGCCGATGAAGGTTCCGGCCCCGAACACCTCGGCTTTCGCCTGCCAGCCTCTGGTGGCACCCTCCAACTGATCGAATCGAACGGCGTGCTCATCGAAAATCTCAGACACACCGCGCAAGCCGAGAATCTCGCAAGCGGCCGCTTGCCCGATGGCTCGACCACGGTGCGCCACTTCATCAACTCTCCCAGTCCCGGCGCCTCCAACTACTTGGGCGTAAGTTCCGGTCTGAGGATCTCCGAACTACACGCGGACTCTCACGGCCAGGGCCTGGGATGGGTCGAACTCTCTAACAGCACGCCTGATCCACTCCCCCTGAGCGGACACTCCCTCGTCGTGGGAAATCGCGATGGGACGCACTGGACCTTCCCGTCCGGCCTTTCCATTCCAGCGAACGGATTCCTTGTGGTCAGCTGCGACGCTACCCGTGCACCCTCTTTCACCCCGGGCGCTCTCAATACAGGACGCTCTCTTCCGAGCATCGGCGGTGAAATCTACTTCTTCGATGATGCGCCTCAGGAAATTGACCGTGTGCTCTACGGCGCACAGGTTCCCGATCTCTCCATTGGCTCCATCCCCGATGACCGCTGGAGATTACTTTCGTCGCCGACTCCGGGTGAGATTAATGCCTCAGCCGCTTTGCTTGGAGCGGTCAATAGCCTCTCCATCAACGAATGGCTCGCCAAGGCACCGCTCGGCCGGGAAGATTTTGTGGAACTCTATAACAGTTCAGATCGCCCCGTTGCTTTGCACCTGCTCCGCCTGACGGACGACCTCTCCATCATCGGGCTCGTCCAATTTTCATTCCCCGAACTCAACTACATTGCGCCAGGCGGATTTCTCACTCTCCTCGCCGACGGAGGATCCGGCACCGGTCATCTTCCCTTCAGTCTGCACGCCATGGGCGAAACTCTCCGACTCTACCAAGCCACCGGCACCGTGATCATCGACGAAGTGAGTTGGAGCGTGGAAGAAGAAGGAGTATCCAGCGGCCGCCTCACGGACGGAGGTCCCGATCTCGGCCCCTTGCAGTTCCAATCGCCGGGAGGATCCAATCTCATCAACCCCAATGTCGATCGCGACGGGGACGAGATGCCAGACTCCTGGGAAACCGCGCACGGGCTCGATCCCGGCTCGGCGGCCGACGCGAATCTTGATCTCGACGGCGATCGCCGAACGAACCTCTACGAATACCGCAGCAACACCGATCCCACCGACTCCACAAGCTTCCTCCAGTTCTCCACGTTCTCGCACGACGGAACGGAGTTCGCGCTGAAATTCACCGCCCAGCCCGGCATCCGCTACACGATCGAGCAGAGTGACAACGGAATTGACTGGAGCGCCCTCAGCGTCATCCCGGCCGGGCCCACCGTGCGCGTTGAGAGCCTCAGCGACCGCGACGGCGGCGCCAGCGAATTCTATCGCCTCGTCGCCGAACGGATGCCCTAGCAGCTACTAAAGACGGTCAGCAAGAGGCGCAGAATGGAGCCAAGGAGGTCCGCACGCGCCTCGGACGCCGGCGCTTGATTCCCGGAGACGCCTTGAACTGGGAGCGCTTCACGGTGCTGGTGAACACTCCGGGGCAAGGAGGTGCCGCGGACGGGATGAAGAAGGCCATCATCCTCGTTGCGCAACGAATTTCCAAGGGCGCTCACCTTGTCGCCACGGTGCATGATGAGCTGGTCGTCGAGTGCCGTGAGGTGACCATCTTGTGACACGCTCCTTGACCCCGTAGTGTCCAGAAATACGATTACAACAGAATGCGCTGATTCCCAGTCTGTTGAGAGAGGAGCTTTGAGGGCGACTTCTAATCGTGCTCCGCGTTTTCGGATGGGCAGACTCTATCAATGAACGTGATGAAGCTGATGGTGGTGGCCTTGGCAGGCTGGATCAACCAGCAGCAGGAGGACATGATCGATGATGCGACTGCCGCCAGCGGCTTGGCGGATTGATCGTGGAGTTTCAATCACTCAACGCCGCCTTCGATCATTACAGCACAAAAACGTCCCCAGCGATTGCCCTGTTGACCCGAGCCGCTCCTAAATGCCCGTAGCCAGCCAATCGCCCTGCTCATCCCCGATAGGGGCGTCGGCACTTAGCCACGGGATTTCTTGGCAGGCCGCCTGATTGTTGCCAGGTTGGGCCATTCTGAACCGCGGGAGACACAGCCGAATTTCACGCGATGTGGCGCTTTGCCTCTGCCATTTCGCAACCGCGATCCTGGCCGCGGCGGCTCCTCCTGATTCTCGGTCTCGCCACTGGGCCTTCTCGGCACCGACTCAACCCGATCCGCCCGAAGTCAACAAGGTGGAATGGCCCCGCAATAGCCTCGACCGGTTTGTGCTGGGGCGATTGGAACGCGAGAAGATGCAACCCTCGCCCGAGGCCGGCCGGCGAACGCTGTTGCGGAGACTCAGCCTGGATCTCATCGGGCTGCCGCCCTCCTTGAATGAAATCGATGATTTCCTGAATGATGAGGCGCCCGGTGCCTATGAGATGGTCGTCGATCGCTTGCTCGCCAGCCCGCACTTTGGCGAGAAGTGGGCTCGGTGGTGGATGGACCTGGCCCACTACGGCGACAGCGACGGCTATCTGACCGACCAGGTGCGGCCCGTGGCCTGGCGCTGGCGGCAATGGGTTATCGACGCCTTCAACCGCGGGGTGCGCTTCGATCAGTTCACCATCGAGCAGATCGCCGGAGACCTCCTTCCGGAGGCCACCGTGGAGCAGCGCATCGCGACCGGTTTCTTCCGCAACACGCTGAGCAATCGCGAAGGCGGGGCGGATCTCGAGGAGTTCCGCAACTTGCAGGTCGTCGATCGGACCGGCACTTTCGGCATCACGTGGCTCGGGCTCACGCTCTCGTGCGCGGAGTGCCATGATCACAAGTACGATCCCGTTTCGCAAAGAGAGTACTATCGCCTCTACGCCTTTTTCAACAATGCCGACGAGGTGAACATCGACGCTCCGCTGCCGGGTGAGTGGGAAGCGTTCGAGGCGGCCAAGAGATTCTACGACGAGAAGCGTAAGGCGGTCCTGTTGCCCATCGTGGCGGAAGTGGAGGCGCTCCAAAAGAAGTGGGAGGCGAAGTTGCTCGAAACGGAAGCCCATCCGGCGCGCGATCATCGCTGGGATCGCGCCCTCGAGTTGCTCGGCCTGGTGTGGGGCGGGAACCTCGGGGAAGGCCAGTTGGAAGGATTGAACATCGTCCACACTCCCTGGGAAGAACGAACGGCAAGTCAGCGAGACCGGCTTCAGGATTACTTTTTGCGCTCGGGATCACTGATTGACGGGGAAAAATTCACGAAGCTGAAGATCGGTGAGCTGGTCGAGCAGTTGGACAAGCTGGCAAAAGATCTGCCGCCGGTTTCCAGGGCGCCAACGATGGTCCGCCACCACGTGCTGCGGCAAACGCATGTGCACGTTCGCGGGGATCTTCGTGACAAGGGAGAGGCGGTCGAACCCGGGACGCCCGCCGTGCTTCACCCATCGCGTCGTGCGGGAGACCGGATGACGTTGGCGCGTTGGGTGGTTTCCCCGAACAATCCCCTGACGGCGCGGGTGACCGTCAATCGGTTCTGGCAGGAACTGTTCGGCCTCGGCCTGGTTGCCACCTCGGACGATTTCGGCACGCGGGGAGAAAAACCCTCGCATCCCCATCTGCTGGATTTTCTGGCGGCCGAGTTTGTTAGGCAAGATTGGAATATGAAGGCCGTGTTGAAGCTGATCGTCACCTCGGCCACCTACCGCCAGGGCTCGACCGCAACCCCCGAGATGCTCGCCAAGGATCCGGAGAATATCCTGCTCGCGCGGCACTCGCGGCAACGACTGAGTGCTGAGCTGGTCCGCGACAACACGCTTGCGGCGAGTGGGCTGCTTCATAGGAAGGTTGGCGGGCCGAGCGTGCACCCGCCGCAGCCGGCCAGCGTGACGGCAGAAGGCTTCAAGAACAAATGGCCCACCAGCACCGGCCCCGACCGCTATCGCCGGGGGCTCTATACCTTTATCCAGCGGACATCGCCCTTTGCCCAGTTCGCCACTTTCGATCTCCCCAACAACAACACCACCTGCACGCGCCGGGAACGCTCAAACACGCCGCTGCAGGCCTTGAATCTGTTAAACGATCCGGTCTTCTTCGAAGCGGCTCAGGCGTTGGCCGCGCGGGTCCTGCGAGCCGAAGGCAGGGCCAGCAGTCCGCTGGACGATGCGTATTTGCGCTCTCTCGCCCGGTTGCCTCGATCTCCCGAGCGGCGACGATTCGAACAGTATCTGGCCACGCAGGTCGCCCTCTTGAAAGACGACCCCGAATCCGCCCGGGCCATCGCGGGCGAACCGGTTGCTGGGGTCAATATCATCGAGCAGGCCGCTTGGACGGGAGCGGCCAGCATCATCCTCAACCTCGATGAATTCATCACCAAGGAATGACCGCCGATCCACACAAACTTTTGCAATTCCGATCCCGCCGCGGCTTTCTCCAGCAGACCGGGGGCGGACTCGGGGCGATCGCCCTGATGCAGTTGCTCAAGGCTGACGACTGCCGTGCCTCGGAACAAAGCCCCATTCAACCGCAATTCAAGCCGCGGGCGAAGAACGTCATTTTCCTCTTCATGGCCGGTGGCCCTTCCCAGCTGGATCTCCTGGATCCGAAACCAGGGATGAAAAAATGGCATGGCAAACCCGTGCCGGAGTCCATGTTGAAGAACCAGAACGACGCGCTCATTCGCGGATCGGCGCGCGTCTTCGCCAGCCCGCGCACCTTTCGTCGCTACGGTCAGAGTGGCGTCGAATTCTCCGACTACCTTCCACAGCTGGGGAAGGTGGCCGACGAACTTTGCGTGGTGCGCTCCATGCACACCGATGTGGCCAATCACACCCCGGGCCAGTTGCTCATGAATTGCGGCATGCAGACCCTCGGACATCCGAGCGCCGGTTCCTGGGTGAGCTACGGGCTTGGCAGCGAAAACCGGAACCTGCCGGGATTTGTGGTGCTCACCTCCAGCTCGGGCAAGGGGATCGATGCCGGGGCCGCCAACTGGTCCAACGGGTTTTTGCCATCGGAATTCCGCGGCGTCACCTTCCGCGCCCAAGGCGATCCGGTCCTGCATCTGACCAATCCGAAAGGGGTCAGCGCCGCAACCCAACGGGCCCGGCTGGATGCCTTGCGCGATCTCAACCAATTGCACCTCGACAGCGTCGGCGACCCCGAAATCGCGTCGCGCATTGCCTCCTACGAGATGGCTTTTCGCCTGCAAAGTTCCGCGCCGGCGTTGCTCGACTTTTCCGATGAACCGAAATCGACCCTCGCCGGCTACGGTCTCGACCACGAAACCACCAAGCCGTTCGGCACGAACTGCTTGCTGGCGCGGAGGATGGTGGAGCGCGGGGTCCGGTTCGTGCAATTGTTTCATTCCACCTGGGACGATCACTCGGAGCTCAACAAGAACTTGAAAACGAATTGCGACATGACCGATCGGCCCGCCGCGGTGCTGATTCGTGATCTAAAGCAGCGCGGATTGCTGGACGAGACCCTCGTGATCTGGGGTGGTGAGTTCGGACGGACGCCGATGAATGAAGTGCGGCGTGGCAATACCAAAGGCAAGGAAGGACGGGACCATCATCAGTTCGCCTTTTCAATGTGGCTCGCGGGCGGCGGCATCAAGGGAGGGCAGGTGGTGGGACAAACCGACGAACTGGGTTACCACATCGAACGACATCCCGTACACGTGCACGACCTCCACGCCACCATTCTCCACTGCCTCGGTCTCGACCACAAAGACCTGACTTGGCGTCATCGGGGCCGTGACTTCCGCCTGACGGATGTAGGTGGCGAGGTGGTCACAAAGATGCTGCGGTGACGGCGTAGGGTCCAAAAACTCGATTACAACCGAATCCGCTGATTTCCAGTCCGTTGAGGATCCTGCTCTGGGGCAGAGTTTTCATCGTGCTCCCCGTTTTCGGATGAGCAGACTCTATCAATGAACGTGATCAAGCTGATAGTGGTGTCTCCGGCAGGCTGGAGCAATCGGCAGGAGCACGTGCGCGGGGATTGAAAAACGACACTCTGTCGCAATTGAACTGAGGATGGCAACCGCGGGCCCGAGTGGACTTGAGGTCCTCTTGCCAACCGTCCATGGAGATGTCGGAATCCGGAGCGGAAGAAGGGAGGGTAAACTGCCACGAGCGGCTTGGTGGATTGCTACGCTATTACCACCGGGATGCGGCGTGAAACCGACGATTCCAGTTTCTGGACACTACGGGCTCCCGCACGAGCCCAAGGAGCCCAAAATCGCAATGGTCCTTCTCGGTGCCCCACCGCACCTAGGAGGCTGGCGCTGCGGTGCCCTTGGTGTGAGGAACGGCTCACAATCAGCGGGTGTAAATAATCTCGATATCCTCTCCAAGAGCCCGTCCGGAGTGACGCTAACTCCGTTTTCTCCTGGCTCCGTTGACCGCTGCGATTGAGAATAAGACCTGAAGATGGGGTTTTCACGGCCCTTTTACGCATCTATAGAAGCAGGTAACTTTTCCAACTATATGGCCTCCTCCTCCGATAGCGAATCACTCTACCGTCGACCAGATCCCTCCACTCACCAGAATCGTTAGTCCGTAGCGCCTGCCCGCTCGCCGCCACCATGAAGCTATTTCTCCAAACTGCAGCCCTTCTCACCGCCGGGAGCTCGCTGGCTCTCTCCCAAGTAGTCCTCAATGAAGTGAGGATCGATGATCCCGGATCCGACGATTTTGAATATTTTGAAATCTTCAATCGTGGACAATCGGCGATCAGACTGGACACCATTTCTTATGTGGTCCTGGGAAAGGGCGCGGGCGGAAGCGGGGTGATCACCCAAGTTCTGCCCCTCCCCTCGTTCTCTCTTGAACCTGGCTCCTACTTCGTGGGCAGCAATAACTCTCCGCTGAGAATCGATCCGGACTCAGACGGCATCGCGAACATCGAAGCCCTTGCCAACTTCCAATTTCCGCCCGCCTTCGAGAGCTCGTCCTCTGTCACGCACTTGCTGGTAATTGCGTTCTCCGGTTCGGTTGGTGACGATTTGGATACAAATGATGATGGCACCTTGGACGTGCGTCCCTGGGTGGGGGTCGCCGACGCAATCTCGTTTTACGCCCCTGGAGATTCGCTGCCCTACGCACGCAGCATGGGAGCGAGTTTCGAAAACGTGGGCCCCGACGGGAACGATGTCCCGAGCCATCTCTTCCGCGTCCCCGACGGCGGCTCCTGGATCATGGGGACGCTCGGACAAGAACAAGATCCCGGCAGCGGCAATCTCCTCCAGGACACGCTGGACACCCCAGGCAAAGCGAACCCAATCGTTACCCCTCTGCTGCTGACTCTTAGCGAATCGTCCATCTCAGAGGGAGCTGCCAGCCCCGCGATGACAGGCACCGTCACGCGTTCAGGGACATCGGGTGATATCGTGATCACGCTCATGATTGATGACGAAAGCGAGGCCGTCGTCTCCAGTTCCGTGACCATCCTGGATGGCGAGTCATCGGCGGATTTCAACATCGATGCCGTAAACGATCTCCATCCCGATGGAGAACAAACCGTCACTGTGAGCGCCTCGGGAGAGAATTTTGAAGCGGTGAACAGATCCTTTGTCGTCACCGACGACAGCGATTCGTTTTCCGTAGTCATCAACGAAGTATTCTACGCAAACGATCCCGACGCCGGTGATACAAACAACAACGGCATCTCAGACTCAGCGGATCATTTCATTGAATTGGTAAACGTGAGCGGCGTGCCGGTTGATCTCTCCGACTTCCATCTCGAAAACAGCAGCGAAACGAGCCTTGGTCCGGACGGCATCCATCGGTTCCCGGCGGGCACGATTCTAAACCCCGGATGTGGCATTGCAGTCTTCGACGGCCCTGGCGTAGAGATCGGCACGACGGAGGCCTTTGGAACAGCCGAGATTCAAATCTCCTCGAGCAACGGCCTATTCTTGAGCGATACCGGCGACAATCTCCGCCTCCTCGACGACCTGGGGAATGAGGTCTTCTCCATTGAGCTTCCCGACATCAGCGGTGGTCCGTTCGCGGGCTCGCAGAACCTCACATCGGAGGGAGTGAGCGGGGATCCGGCTCTCGGATACGATTCGCACTTCAATCTCTCGGCGAGCAATGACTTCTTCTCCCCTGGCACGACCGTGGACGGCGCACCGTTCTGCACGGTGACTGGCAGCCTTGAGATTACCTTGCTCGATGGGACATTGCTCACCCCGATCGCCAGTATTCCGGAGAACGCTTTCCCGGGCAGCGTGGTTGCGCGCATCGAGGCACCGACCCGGGCAGCGGGAGAGGTTGTCCGATTTCACCTGACATCGGGTCTCGGCGAGTTGATTCCGCAAGGCGACGGGATTGGCCAACTGGATGATGAAAATTCCAGCATCGATTGGTTGCTCGACCCAGTAGACAACCTCCTCGCCCAAGGGAGTCGGAGCGAAACGCTCTCCCTGCGGGCTTCCGGCCACCTGAACGCCGTAGCCAACATCGTAGTGACTGACGACGGGGACTTGCCACCTCTGACCGAGATCCTGATTAACGAGATCGATGCAGATCAATCCGGACAGGACGGTGCGGAGTTTGTCGAACTCTACAATCTAACAGAACATGACCGGTTGATGGGCGGACTGGTCCTCGTCCTGATCAACGGGAACGGCGACGCCATCTACCACTTCACCGACCTTGCCGGCTTCACGATTCCGGCGCACGGAGTCTTCGTGATCGGAGACGACACGGTCCCAAACGTTGATCTCACCCCCCCGAATTGGACCCTCCAAAATGGAGCCGATGCGGTGGCCATCTACCAGGGAACCGCAGAAGATTT
>JAYGGC010000218.1:0-47403 GCA_046581525.1 Roseibacillus sp.
AAGTTTCTTGCCCCGCGTCCCGATTCTCGAGAATGCCAGCAGATCGTTGATGAGTTGACGCATGCGCTTGGCCCCGTCCACCGCGAAGCCGATGAAGCGTTTCCCCTCGCCGTCGAGGAGATCGCCGTAGCGGCGTTCGAGCAATTGAACATAGTTCGACACCGCGCGCAGGGGTTCCTTCAAATCGTGCGAGGCAACCCAAGCGAACTGCTCGAGATCCTTGTTGCTGCGCTCAAGTTCCTCGGTGCGCTGCAGCAGCGTCTCCTCCGCTTTCTTGCGCTTGGTGACATCACTGATCGAGCCACACATCCGTTTCGCGTTCCCCTTGGCATCCCAGGTCGCGAGACCCCGCGCGTGGAACCACTTGTAGGCCCCGCCCTTGGTCCGGAGGCGGCACTCCACATCGTAGCGCACGCGCTCCTTCAGGTGGCTCTCGATTGCGGCCACGGTTGCGTCGTGGTCGTCGGGATGGAGAGGTGACTCAAACGACTCGTAGAGATTATCAAACCCATCCGGTTCGTGCCCCAGCAATTCCTTGAAACGATCTGAGAAGTAGACCTCGCCGGTGGGGATGTTCCAGTCCCAGATGCCATCATTGCTCCCACGGACCGCCAATTCGAAGCGCTCCTGGCTTGCGGCCAGCGCTTCCTCAGCCTGCTTCTCGGCCGTGATGTCCCAAAAGATTCCCTGCAGACCGATGATCTCGCCCTCGGCGTCGCGCACCGGCGTCTTGATGGTCCTAATCACCAGGCGGCGTCCGTCGGCGGCTTCGAACAATTCCACCTCATCGGTCCCCTTCCCCAACTTGATCACGGCCATGTCGTCCTCGTGATACTTTCGAGCCAGCTCCTCGGGAAAAAAGTCGAAATCGGTCTTGCCGAGGAAATCGGACGGAGCATGGTCCGTGTTCCGGCAAAAGTTTTCGTTCACAAAGGTGAAGCGCCCATGCCGATCCTTGCGGAAGATTCCCTGGGTCAGGGTTTTCACCAGCGAGTGGTAAAAGGCCTGCGATTCGCGGAAGGCCTGCAGGCGCTGCTCGGACTCCGCCAGCTTCAATCCCATCCGGTTCCGGTTCCGCGCAATGGCGTGATGCAGGGATCGCATCAAGGTGTCGGAATCGAGTTCCGCGCTCACCAGGCAATCCTGCGCTCCCGTCCGCAGGGCACTGTTTGCAAAGTCCTGGTCGCTCTCGGGCAGGATCAGAATGACTGGAAGGGTGGCGGCCACCTCCTCCAGCTTCTCCAGGATATCCTCATTGGCGCCCCGTTCGCCCACCACGATGAAGGCCGCATCGTATTGGAAGAGCTCCTCGTGCCCCCCTCCACATCTTCAGGCAGTTCAGCCTGAATCGATGTGCTCAGGGCCGGGTCTTCAAGTAATTCGAGCTGACTGGCCTCCGGATCCCCAAACTTGATGATCAGTATTCCCTTGCAAATAGGCATGACGGAGGCCGCAGGATAATCGTGAGCTGCGCTCGGAATCTAGTGACTGCGCAAGGCAGGCGGCAAGCCGCCATCACGATTATTCTTGAATTCCGGACCACGGGACACCATGGATCGCGAACAGTGACCGCTGGGAACGAGATCGCACCTGACAGCCACGCCGTGATCGACATCCTCCTTGTCGAGGATAACGAGGCGGATATTCAGTTGATGGTTGAGATCCTCAAGGAGGGGAAGATCCCGAATGACTTCCACGTGGTCACCGATGGCGAAGCGGCCATGGCCTATGTGCGGTGCGAGCCACCCTTTGAAAGGGCCCGGGTGCCGGGAATCATTTTCCTGGACCTCAATCTTCCCAAAAAGAGCGGCCACGAGGTCTTGAAGGAGATCAAATCCGATCCCGTCTTGCGGCGCATTCCGGTGGTGGTGATGTCGTCGTCGGAAGACACTGAAGACATCGCGGCGGCCTACGACCAACACGCCAATTGCTTCATCACCAAGCCGGCTGACCTCGACCAATACATGAACGTGGTCAACACCGTGCGCGCCTTCTGGTTGACGACCGTGCGCCTGCCCCCCGACAATTCCGACTCGGCATAGGAGGGAACAATCTCACGCTTTCACCGCGCCCCGTCGCGGTGCCGACCTGCAGACATCACGCATCCCCGCAGGTTCGAGCCTGGAGACACCTCTAAGGATCCCAAATTCCTACAGGGAATACAGGAAATCCGCCAGCACATTCTCGACAGGAAAAAATCCATCCAAGTTTCCTCTGATTTTGGACACAAATCTCAGTCTCACTGGACACATCGGGCGGACCGTCTCACACTGAGATATGGATCACTCACTCGTAATGACCGTCCTTGGTCCCGATCGTCCGGGGCTCCTCGCCAATCTCTCCGAAACCATCTACTCGCACGGCGGCAGTTGGTTTGAGTCGAGACTGGCGCGCTTCGCAGGACAGTTTGCAGGCATCCTCCGCTTCGATTGTCCCGATGAGAAACATGACGAGCTGCTAGAGGCCTTGACCCAGCTCGAGAACCTGAACGTGCAGATTGTGAAGGAGGTCAACGTGCCCCATCGCATCGTGAAGCGGTTGAACTTCGATGTCCACGGACACCATCACCCGGGCATCGTGCGGGGCATCTCCTCGGTGATCGCCCGCATCGGTGGCAATCTTGAAGAGCTCAGCACCGAGCGCGACGCTGCGCCCCAACCCGGTCACATCCTCTTCCGCACCATCGGCAAGGTCGCGGTGGTGGAGGAGGTCGATAGTGCGCAACTCGAGAGCATGCTGCAGGCCCTGGGCTCCGACATCACGGTGTCGGTCGAGGAACTTCCGGCCACCTCCGCTATGGTCGCGTAGCGAGGAAATTCTTCAGCAACAGCTTCCCACCCTCGGTCAAGATCGACTCAGGGTGGAATTGCACGCCGTGCACCGGGTGCTCCTTGTGGCGCAGCCCCATCACGACATCATCGCACCAGGCGGTCGTCTCGAGGCAATCCGGAAGGGATTCCCGCCGCACGATGAGGGAGTGATAGCGCGTGGCTTCGAAGGGATTGTCCAGTCCCGCGAAGACCCCGGTCCCATCGTGCTCGATCATGGAAGTCTTCCCGTGCATCAACTTGTCGGCGCGGATCACCTCGCCACCATAGACCTGCCCGATCGCCTGGTGACCAAGGCAAACACCCAGGATGGGAAGTTCCGCTCCCAATTCGCGGATCACCTCACAACTGACCCCGGCTTCGTTGGGAGTGCAGGGCCCCGGGGAAATGCAGATGCGCTCCGGTCCCAGCGCGCGAATCTCCTTCACCGTGATCTCGTCGTTGCGACGCACCTCCATCTCCGCCCCGAGCTCGCCAAAGAACTGCACGAGATTGTAGGTGAAGGAATCGTAGTTATCGATGACGAGGAGCATGGCGGTGAGATTCCCGGTTGTCCCGATACCCGGGGAGGCATTCAGGATTCAAGCGTTTTGGCGAGTCCGATGGCGCGCAGCATCCCCATCGCCTTGTTCAAGGTTTCGTTGTACTCGTAGGTGGGATCACTGTCGGCCACCACCCCGGCCCCAGCCTGCACGTATACTTTGCCGTCTTTCAGAAGACAAGTGCGCAACGCGATGCAGGAATCGTGTGCGCCATCCCAACCGAAATAGCCCACCGCTCCGGCGTAGGCATTGCGCTTGTTCTTCTCCATTTCGTTGATGATCTGCATGGCGCGGATCTTGGGCGCGCCGCTCACCGTTCCCGCCGGGAAGGTGGCCCGCAACACGTCATAGGAGCTGTATCCGGGCGCGAGCTCGCCGGTCACATTGGAAACGATGTGCATGACGTGGCTGTAGCGCTCCACGATCATGAAGTCATCCACCTCCACCGACGCGTGCTTGGCGATTCGGCCGACGTCGTTGCGGGCGAGATCGACGAGCATGACATGTTCCGCGCACTCCTTCTCGTCAGCGAGGAGATCGGCCGCGAGAGCGTCGTCTTCTTCCGGAGTCTTCCCGCGCCAACGCGTCCCGGCAATGGGACGAATGTCGATGCGGCCCTCGATACAGCGCACGTGCACCTCGGGCGAACTTCCCACCAGGGCAAAGTCCCCAAGCTCGAGCACGAACATGTAGGGCGAGGGATTGACATGGCGGAGCGCGCGGTAGAGATCGATGGGTGCCGCGTCGAAGGGGACCTCGAATCGTTGGCTGGGCACCACCTGGAAGATGTCACCGGCTGCAATGTACTCCTTGGCCTTCCGCACCATCGCTTCGTACTCCTCCTGCGTGGTGTTGCTTCGGGGCTCAGGGGTTTCCGATTCCTGCAGGCCGTTGAGGGCTGGCACGTGCAAGGGGCGATCGAGAATCTCGATCGTGGATGCGATCCGGCCGACCGCCTCGCCATAGGCTTCCTCAGGCGAGTCGTGATCACTCAACATCGCGTTGGCCACCACCAGCAGGCGCCGAAGCTTGTGATCAAAGAGGAGCAGGGAATCCGCGATCATGAAGATCGCCTCGGGCAATCCCAGATCATCCTCGGGCGGCTCCCCGATGGTGGGCTCAAACTGGCGGACTGCGTCGTAGGCAAGATAGCCCACCGCTCCACCAAAAAACGGAGGCGCATCCCCATGGATGACCGGCTCATAGCGAGCCATGAACTTCTCGAGTTCGCCGAGAAGATCGCGCTCGACCTCGATCACTTCCTCCTCGCTTCCCCGGCGAATGCGCACTTCCTTCCCCCGCGCTTCAAAGAGGCGCCGCGGACCACTGCCCACGATCGACCACCGCCCGCTGGCATCCGTGCTCTCGGCGCTCTCGAGGAGAAACGCGTACTTGCCATCGCGAATCTTGAGATAGGCCGACAAGGGAGTCTCAAAATCGGCCGCCAGCTGGGCATAGACCGGCACGACATTCCCCTGCCCCGCGAGTGCGCGGAACTCTTCCAGAGATGGTTTGACGGCAGGAACGGACAAGGCGCGCGAGCATGAACGGGAAGTGTGGATTCGCAATCGTTATTTGAGGAGGGAGAGGGCCCATGGGAGGGGTCTCACCGCTCGGCACTGCGGCCCAAGACCCGCACCCCTTCTTCACCCAAGGGCCAAATCCAGTTGGTCCATCCCGGCTGCTCCTCCCACCACCACGTCGGCAGCCTCTTCACCGATCTCGACCCAGGCGGTGGGCTTCTCCTGCGAGGCGACATGCACCTCGATCTTTCCCGCCGTTACGGCGGCACGCATGACGGCCGCCGCCATCTCGGGGCAGTTGCAGTCCCTGCTCAAGTGACCGAGCACGACCGTTTCCAATCCGTGTTCGATGAGACTGGTGATGAGTTCGGCCGTTTGGGCGTTGGAGAGATGACCGTGACGAGAGGAGATCCGTTGCTTGATCGACCATGGGCGCTTGGCATCCTCCTCGAGCATGCCCTGGTCATAGTTTGACTCCACGAAGAGCACGCGCACGCCGCGCAGTTTCTCGCGCACCAGGGTGGTGACATGACCGAAGTCAGTGGCGATTCCAATCTGGCACCCGTTGGACGCGCAGACAAAGCCGACGGGATCGGCGGCATCGTGGGGCACCGCAAAGGAATTCACTTCGACCCCGCCGATTTCAAAAGGTTCTCCACGCTGGAAGACGCGCCACTCGACCTTCTCTCCGCAGCGTCCGGCAAGCGCCTCACGAGTGAGGGCATTCGTGTAGACGGGAATGCGGCGCTTGCGCAGGAACACCTCGAGTCCGCGCATGTGGTCGCTGTGTTCGTGGGAGAGTAAAATCCCGTCCAGCGAATCGGGGTCGATTTCCAGGGACTCCAACCGCTGGCAAAGTTGCTTGGCACTAAGCCCCGCGTCGACGAGGAGGCAGGTGCCGCGAACCTCGAGCACAGCGGCATTTCCACCGCTGCCGCTGCCCAGGACCGCCATCCTCATACTCCGGAGAGGTTAAGGATCCCACCCGCTCGGGGCGAGATCCAAATTTCAATTTTCAAAGCATTTTGTTCAGAAATTTGCTGTTCCCAATCCGGGATCTGAAATCCGGAATCTGAGATCCATTCTGAGATTGCTTTGAACGCCGCGTCAATCTTCGCTAAGATGACAACCTCGGTTGACTCCCTCCATGCTGCAACTCCGCTGGTTCCATCACTTCAAGGCCCTCCTCTTCGTGGGAATTGGCCTGTTCCTCGTGGGCGCGTGCGCAGGATTTGTCTGGCTGAACGACCGCGGATTCGAGGGAAAATGGAGTGAGCGCATCGCGGCGGAGCTCTCGCGGCGGGGCATTCACGCCGAATTCGAGTCCGTCCGCTTCTCTCCCACCCGCGGCATCATCGCCAAAAAAGTCATCTTCTACACCGACGAATCGCGCAGCGAGGTCTTCGCCCGCATCCCGCTCCTGCGCTTCGATGTGGATCGCGGAAAGGCGTTTCGGGGCGAGTTGCAGATCCGCCGGGTGATCCTGCACGATGCTCACCTCTCCGTCCCGGTCAGCAGCGACGGAAGCCTCACCCTGCAGATCACCAAGCTCACCGGCAGCGCCACCCTCGACCGGCAGAACCGCCTCCTCCTTGAAAACGCGCGCGGCACTCTGGGGGGGATGAACTTCCATCTCGACGTCGAGCTGGATGAGTTCGAGCTCACCAACATCGCCAGGAAACGCGAACCCAAGGCGGCTGCGCGCCGCGACGACTTTGCCCGGGATGTCCTCGCCGAGCTCGCACGCTGGTCATTCCCCGGCACCATCCCGCCCGAACTGAGCCTGCGCATCACGGGAAGTGTGCAGCGTCCCGCCAGCATTCGGACGTCCTTCTCGATCGCCGCCGAAGAACTCACCCGGCGCGACTACACGATGGAGAACCTCCTCCTGACCGGCGAGTTTGACAACCGCACGCTCACCATCGACGAGCTCACGTTCTCCGACGGCTCAGGCAATCTTCAGCTGCGCGCCCACTACGACCTCCAGGACAAGACCGGCGCTTACAACGGCTCCTCCTCGATCAAGATCGCCGACCTTCTCCGCAAGGCCCTCGACAACCACACCCTCGACGAATTCATCTCCGCCCACGCCCCCGTGATCGAGGCCCGGGGGGAGTTTGGGGTAAGCCAGGATGAGGGCCTGCAACTGACTGCCCTTGGAAAACTGGAATGGGAGTACTTCCGCTTCCTCGGAATTCCGCTCGACAAACTGAACGCCGATTTTTCGTGGCAGAACGGCAACATCTTTCTCCGCAATCTGGTGGCGAAGCACGAAGCGGGCGAACTCTCCGGACAGATTCTCCTGCAGGACGACATGATCCGCTATCGCACCAGGACCAGCCTGCCGCTCTCCGCCTACCGCGCCTTCATCCGCGACGACAGCGGCCTGGATCACTCGCTGGCACGAAGCAATTTCACTCCCAGGAGCAAGGTCTCGGTGGAAGCGGAGGGCACCATCCAGCGCAGCAACCTGCGGGTATGGGATGCCACAGGAAAAGTCCTGCTCGAGAATTTCTCCTACAACGGCGTCCCCATGATCCGGGCGGCCGCCGCCTTCTACATGACTCCCCTGGATTCCATCTTCACCAACGTCCAGGTCGAGTTCAGTTACGCCTCCTACGAACGCAACCGCCTGGCCGCCCCCCTCCCCTCGGGCACGATGCACGCCACCAAGGTCCACTACGATGCGGAGACCGGACTCACGCACATCGACAGTCTCCAAGGCACCGCGTGGCCCGGGCCGATCCTCCGGCTCTTCGCCCCTGGCGCTGCGAATCACGTCGAAAAACACTACGGCTTCCAAAGTCCGCCCGATCTCAGTGCCACCGGCGTCATTGACGTGCGGAGTCCGGCGACTCGAACCGACATGGTGACCCAGCTGGAGACCAGCAGCGCCACCACCTATCAATTCCTGGGGCAAACCCTGCAACTCGACAATCTCTCCGCCACGGTCCGGACCCGGCACCACCTCCACGACATCAACAACCTGCACTTCGACACTCTGGGCGGCACGGGCGAAGGAATGCTGAGTGTCCAGAAACAACCCGCCGGTTTGGCCTCGGTCTCAGGGGGCATCGGCTTCGAAAAAATCAACCTCGCGGAAGTCGGAAAGACCTATGGGTTTTCAAACCCGTCCAAGGGCTCGCTCACCGCACACATCGACTTCAAGGCGGATGAGGCGATTCTGGAGGACGGCAAGCACGATTGGCAGGTCGAGGGTCAGGCCGCCTTCAAAGACTCCTCTGTCAATGAGGTCCCGATCCTCCGCGCCACCGCGAACTTTGACATCAACTCGCTTGGCTCGAACTGGACGAAGGTGGAGACCGAGTTTGATTACGCAAGCTACGTCCTGCGCCGGCGCTACGGCGGTCCGCGATCTGCGGTGGTGCGGGCAGAGAGCATTCGACACGACAAGAAGACGAAGCTCACCCACATTTCGAATCTCCGCGGCACGGCCTGGCCCGGACCGGTTCTGCGGCTCATTGTTCCCGACGCCGCGGACCATGTCGACGAGTCCTACGGCTTCCGCAGCCCCCCGAGTTTCACGACCAGCGGCGTGGCCGATCACCGCCGGCCCGACACCCGCACCGACCTGAGATCCCGCATTGAGGCCCGCGGAACCACCGAGTGTGAATTCCTGGACAGGACTCTGCAGCTTGCCGCGGTATCCGCGACGGTCTGGACCCGCCACCAGCGCCACGACGTCGCCAACCTGGAGTTCCGGACCTTCGGGGGCTCAGGGGCCGGTGAGGTCACCGTCCAGACGAGACCGGGCCACGCCGCAACGATCTCAGGGGGCATCAAGTGGAATGATCTGAGCCTCACCGACATCGGGCAGACCTACAATTTCGAAAAGGCCGCGAAGGGCAGCATCACTGGACGGATCGACTTCACCACCTCAGCGGGCAACGTCCGCTCGCTCAACGGCAGGGGAGTGATGGGTCTTCGCGATGGCCAGCTCTTTCACGTACCCATCTTCGGGCCCCTCTCGCTGCCCATCGGCGGGATCCTCGGAAAGAAGTTCAGCCACGAACAGGCCCGCGATGCCTCCGCCACCTTTGTGCTCAAAGACGGCGTGGCCTACACCAATGACTTTCTCACCTCCACTCCGTCCACCGTCTTCGCCGGCGAAGGAAATATCAACCTCGCCACCAATCACATCGACATGATCATGCGCATGAACGCCCGGGGGCTCCTGGGGCTGGTGACCCTCCCGCTCCTCCCCTTGAACGGCCTCTTCCAATTCCGCGGCCAGGGACCACTCAAGAAACCGGTTTGGAGGAGCTCCCCCTTCACCCAACCAGCCGGGGGCCAGAAGAATCCCATTTTCCGCGATCCCCCGCGGGCGCAGATCGTGCCCGAGCGTTGATCAAGGGGCGGAGGTCCGCGCAGTGGATCGGAATCAGGTCCAAGAGGGATCCTCCGGAAATTCTGACTACTGACCATTCCCTACCGACCTCTGACCACTGAGCTCTGCCTCCGACCTTCCCCTGACCTCTGACTTGCACCCGCTACCGTTCTAGGCCACGGTCGCACCAGTCAGGATGCCTCCCCTCCGCATTGGGCACCGTAAATTATCTATCATACGCACAAATCATGAGTGAAAACTTTGCCAATCCCGAGGACGAGGTGGAAGATGTTCCTTCCGTCCAGCAAGCCGCCAGCGATCTGCGCGAAGCCGCGGGCGAGAAGGCACACAAGATCGCACAGAGTGCCGAGGAGCGCGCCCAGCTCCTCAAGGAGTCCGCTGCCCAGAAGGCTCAGCAGTTCCGCGAGTATGCCGGCGAGAAGGCCACCCAGGTCAAGGAGGTGGCCGGTGAGAAGGCCTCCCAGATCAAGGGAGTGGCCGGTGAGAGGGCTCAGCAGTTCAAAGACGTGGCCGGCGAGCAGTGGGAAGAGACTCGCGTCAAGGCCCGCGAAGTCCACGCCGACTTTGAAGAGTACATCCGGCAGCACCCGACCAAGTCGGTTCTGATCGCAGCCGGGGTTGGCTTCCTCCTCGGTCTCATTGTCCGCCGCTGAATCTCCTTCATGCGCCGGGGGCGATCGCTCCACGCGGCGCATCGCCTCCGCGAGTCACTATGCCCGGCTGGTTCAACAAGTCCGGCTCCCAACGCGACCCGTCGAACGACGAGGGCGCCGAGGGCTCGGCCAGGGATTCGAGCCAGGCGTTCCGGGACGGCCTGGAAGATCACCTCAAGGCCCGTGCCGAGCTCTTCGGGATCGAAGCACGCGAAGCGGGCAACGTCGTCGCGCGCAAGGGAGTCCTTGGCCTCGTGGTCGCAGCCCTGCTCTTCTTTTCCTACGCCCTCCTCCTGAGCGCCACGGTCTCCCTCCTCGGTCGCTGGTTGGAGACCACCTGGCCCGACACCTTGAGCGGCATCGGCTGGCAGCTGGTGGCCCTCTCGGTCGGCGTGCCCCATCTCCTGGTCGCCCTCACTCTGTTCAAGAAGTTGAAGCGCAAGCCCGACCAGCCCCTCTTCGAATACACGCGCACTGAATTCCAGAAAGACCGCGAATGGCTCAAGAAACGCAAGACCTCCGAAAACGACAACTCGCGCTGAGCCTCGACTCATCGCGGAGATGCCTGACCACGAGCGCTCGCGAACTCCAGCGCCGACTGAGTCCCGCCCACGCGGCGGGCTCTTACATCCGCCGGCACCCCGTGCAGATCTTCGGGGCCACCACCGCCGGGGTGGCCCTCCTCACTTTCCTCTTCCGGCCGCGGCATGGGGGCAAAAAATCGCCAAAATCCCTGCCCAAGCGCCTCTTGGGGTGGATTATCTCCCTCGCCAAGCCCGCAATCCGCGTCTGGTTCCTGAACCAAGCCAAAGGGTATCTGCGCTCGAAACCCACCGAATCGGATTCAAGGCTTGGCCCCTAGCGGTTTCTATGGTTTCCACATCGCCACGCCCATCAGCCCGCGCCTGCGCAAAACGATCCCATGTCCGAACATCAAGTCCTCGCTCACGTCGATGAGTACCTCTCCATCGGCATTGAGTTCGATTGCTCCGATATCCACCTGCCCACCGCCTACCCGCCGGCGTGGCGTCGATTTGGAACTCTCGCCCCGATCTGGGAGGACCATCCCCCGCTGACCCCGGAAGACACCGAGCGTCTCGCCCGCCTGTTTCTGGCCGAAAAGGAGTGGAATCGTCTCCAGGAAGTGGGCGACGTCGACTTTGCCTATGCCAACGAGCAGGGCCGTTTCCGCGCCTCAGTGGTCAAGCAGCGCCTCGGGCTCGACATCGTCTTCCGGATCATCAGCACCACCATTCGCGATCTCCCGGCCCTCGGTCTGCCGGTCGATCACCTCGTCCCGCTCACCCGCTATCACAACGGTCTCCTCCTCGTCACCGGATCAGTGGGTTCCGGAAAATCCACCACTTTGGCCGCCCTGGTCGACTTCATCAACCAGGACCGCGACGATCACATCCTCACCCTGGAGGATCCCATCGAATACGTCTTCGACTCCAAGCGCTGCCACATCAACCAACGGGAAGTCCACTCTCACACCGAATCGTTCCCCAAAGCGCTGCGCGGCGCCCTGCGCGAAGACCCCGACGTCATCATGGTGGGGGAGATGAGGAACCTGGAAACGATCTCGCTCGCGCTCACCGCCGCCGAGACCGGCCACCTCGTGCTGGCCACTCTCCACACCGGCAACGCCCCCCGAACCCTTGACCGGATTCTCGACGTCTTCCCAGTCGACCAGCGCGGCCAGATTCGCGTGATGGTGTCGGAGTCCCTGCGCGGTATCATCTCTCAACAACTCGTCCCCAACATCAAGGGAGACGGGCGGGCCCTCGCCCTTGAACTCCTCGTCAACACGCCCGCGGTGGCCGCCACCGTACGTGACGGAAAGACTTTCATGCTGCCGGGCATCATGCAGACCGGCAAGAAGGTCGGCATGATCACCATGGATGAGTCCCTCCGGAACCTCTACATCAAGGGCGAAATCTCTCAGGAAGAAGCTCTCTTCCGTTCGGAGGACAAGGTCCAAATGAGCGCCTTCTTCCAGTCCTGACCTGCCGACTACCATGGCGAGAATCGATAAATACTTTGAGTACCTCATCGAGCACAGCGGCTCCGATCTCCACCTTTCGGAGGGATCGCCTCCCAAGGTCCGCATTCACGGATCGATCGTGGTGATCCCGGGGCAAGAGGTTTTGGGCGGAGACGACTTCAAGGCCTTCCTGGGCGAAATCTGCGAGAAGAATGCCTTCGAGGATTATCTGGAGAGCGGCGACCTCGACTTCGCCTATGAGATGGATGAGAAATCCCGTTTCCGGTGTAACTACCTGCAGCAGAAGAACGGCCTGGCCGCCGTCTTCCGCTTGATCCCCACTGAGATCGCCTCCCTGGAAGAGCTCAACATTCCCATCGTGGTCAAGGAATTCGGACGCATGCGTTCCGGGCTGGTCCTCGTCACGGGACCCACCGGATCCGGCAAGTCGACCACCCTCGCCGCCCTCCTCGACTACATCAATATCAACTTCTCCCGCCACATCATCACGGTCGAGGAGCCCATCGAGTTCGTCCACATCAACAAGAACTCCATCATCACCCAGCGCGAGGTTCCCATCCAGACGCCGACCTTCGCGGACGGCCTGCGGGCCGCCTTGCGGGAAGACGCGGACATTGTGCTCGTCGGTGAGATGCGCGACCTCGAGACCATCTCCCTCGCCCTCACCGCGGCGGAAACCGGCCTCCTCGTTTTCGGCACCCTGCACACCAACAACGCGCGCAAGACGGTGGACCGTCTCGTGGATGTCTTCCCTGCTGACCAGCAATCACAGGTGCGCACCATGCTCGCTGCTTCCTTGCGCGGGGTGGTTGCCCAGCTCCTCATGAAGCGCTGCGACAAGCCCGGCCGTTGTGCGGTGAACGAAATCATGTTCGCGACCCCCGCGGTCTCGGCCATCATCCGGGAGGGCCAGACCCAGAAACTCTACGACGTCATTATCGGCGGCAAGGCCGAGGGCATGCAATTCATGGACGAGTCCATCTGGGAAAAACTGCGCGCCGGAATGGTCACCCCGGAAGAAGCCTACATGAAGGCTATCGACAAAACGCGATTTAAGAAGTTCCTTTCGGAGGAACACGCCGCCCTCGGCGAAGCTTCCGGCGAGAACCCAATGGAGCACTAAGATGGTGAGAACTCACGCGCGCCTCGAAGCCCCCCGCGCTTCGGCACGCCTGCAAAAGTTTTTCACGTCAATTCACCTTCGGAGGGCCGACTGCCGCCTTAGGTGGAATTATGGTCTTGCTTTGCGAGCCTTTACTATTTGGACTCCAGAATTGACGGTAGATCGTGGATTGCCTAGGTTCGTGTTTGGCCTCTCCGAAAAACGCCCATGAGCCAAGATAAGATCTGTTTCGGCTGTCCCAGTTGCGGCGTGCAACTTCGAGTGCCGATATCGATGGCAGGCATCAAAGGGCCCTGTCCGAAGTGCAAAAACCCCATCGAGGCTCCCCATCCCGAGGGCTCTCCCCCTGCCCCCGAGCCGGCACCGGCGGCACCCGTCCAAGCCAGCCAGCCGGAGATCAGCGCCCCCACTGCAATTCCTCAAGCGTCCTCTGGACCTTCGGCTACCACTCCGCTCCCCAAATCTCCGCTGGGCGAACCCACGCCCTTTCCCGAGCCTCCCTGGAGTGAACCGGAGCCGATTCCCACCCCGAGCGCGAACGCCCCTGCCCCAAACAACCCATTTCCCGATTTTCCAGAGGCTGACCCCCTGCCCCCTGCCCCGGCGACCGTGGATCCCATGGCGGCATCCTCGCCGCAGAGCGAACCGTCTCGCGCTGCTGGCTTCCCGGAACCAGAGCCGCTGCCCCGTCGGGCCTCTGACTCCTTCCCTGACCCCGCTCCCGCCAATCCTGTGGGATCTCCCCTGGGATCGTTTGAACTCGGAGCGGCTCCCGGGACCACCACTCCGGTCCCAACCCCCAGTGCCGATCCCCAGGCAATGGGTCCCCCGCCTCCGATCTCGCCGGCTGGCATCCCACCGCCACCCGGGATCGCTCCCCTGCCGGATCTTGGCAGTCCCGGCTCCTCTCTCCCCGACCTCGGCAGCCCCGGTCTTTCCATGCCAATTCCCGGAGGACCAAGCTCACCGACCCCGTTCCCGGAGCCCTTCGCTCCGCAAGCACCCACCCTCCCGCCAGGCTTTGAGGCGTCGCCGGAGCCCGGAGAGCCCAATCCCAGCAACACCCTTCCGTTCTCCCCAAACGATCCGGTTCCCTCCACCCTTGCTCCCCTCGGCAAACCAGCCCAGGAGTCGACGCCGCCCAAGACGGAATCCCACCGCCGCCGACTCCGCTGGCCGGGCATCGTCTTCCCGTTGCTCTTCCTCGTGCTGGCCGCGATCATGGTCTACCTCGTGCTCGACCTGAGCGAGCTCCTGCCTCACAGCAAGAACTACCGGCAGCTTCCCGAAGTGCCCAAGAGACAGCAGCCCGCTCCATCCCCAGCAAACGCCGAGGTCCGCGCCCGCGCTCACACCACCAATCCGAATCCGCTCATCAAGACCGAACACCTCCCGGTTCGCCCCATTCCGCCCGTCTCCGATCCGCCGCTACCCAAGGTCGAAAAGCGCCCCCTCATCGAAGAGCAGGACCGAAAGGTGGAGGGTGAAGTGGGCCTCCCGCCCTTGATCGACCTCTCCAACTCCGGCGCCCAACCATCGACACTTCCAAAACTCGCCAAGCCGGACGGCGTCCTCAGGAAATTCCTGGGCGCGACCACTTTGGCGGAGCGCAGGCCCTACATGACTGAGTCCCGCCGCTCGGAAGCCGCCCTTGCCAGTGGCCCGCTCGCCAGCGCTCTCCCCGATGTGGTCCATCTGCGCAGCATTCACTACATGGAGGATCCTTCCGACAAGCGCACCGAGCATTTCTTCGAAGTCTCCTTCAATTTAGCGGATACCATCTCCGTTCCTGTCCTTTTCCAGCTCAATGAGTGGGGTGAAGGACAGATCAAGGTCCACACTGACGCCTTCCTCGACCTCTATAACGACGAAATGGCGGTCTTCGGACACGCTCCCGTCGAAGGTGAGCGTACCTTCCATGTGGTTGCCGACGCCTACAAGCACTGCTTCGACGAGCGCATTCCCGATGCTGCCAAGAAGTCCTTCATCAAGCTCCGCGCGCATCCGCAATTCACGCCCCGCCTGAAAGCCTACTTCGGCAGCAACTCCCAGCTAGCGGAACAAATCGCGCGCCCAAACGGCCTCCCCTGGGGTTCCTCCGGAGTATGCACCGTCACCGTGAAGTGGAATACCTCCACTCCAGACCTGCCCTTCGTGGAACTGGTGCGCATCGACGGCTTTACCTGGAATCCGTAAGGGAGAGGCGATCGCCTCGTGACCGGGCGGCTCAGCCCATCGAAAACACAAAGGCCAAGCCGGCATTGCCTTGGGCCAAGACTGTATTCTAAGCCACTCTGAGGGCCAGCCAGCTAAAGAATCCAACAACGATGCTAGGCATTGCACCATGAGAACTAATCCTCTCCTACTTCGCGTGGCCTGCGGGTAGGGCCTCTTCTTCTGTTCTGTCGCATCTTTGTCAGCCGAGCAGTTCGGCCTGTTCACCCACGAGGTGATTGGAGAGACCGTTACGATCACCGACTACCACGAAGACGCGGTTGGCGATGTAAAAATCCCCGCCGTGATCGACGGCAAGCCGGTCACCGAGATCGGCACATACGCGTTCTCCCGCTGCAGGCGCCTCACCACCGTCTCCATCCCGGACAGCGTTGCAGTCATTGGCGGCTCCGCGTTTGCGAGCTGCACCGGCCTCACCCGGCAGGAGCTGCTTTGTGCAACTATCCATGCCAGCAAAGAGCCCCGCGCAGTGGAAGAAATTCCTTAAGAATTCCTACTTCGGAATCGGTTTTACCTTCGGCGTCCTCACCACCATGAAGGCCTGTGCGCTCCGGTGTTTCTTGAACACGCAGTCGTTGCGAATTCGCAGAAGTCCGAAGGCACGCGTGGTCACGTTCTTGGGAGTGACCACAATCTGATACTCCCAACCGTCCTTGATCGTGGTGAGCTCGTAGTCGAACTGCTCGTTGGTCGCGGCGACGTCGATGATCCTGATCGGCCTGTCGTGCTTGACCAGGACCTTGAAGGTTTGCGCCTTGGGATCCCCATTGAGATCCCAGAAAAGGGTCGGCGGATCGATGACGAAGAGTTCAGGAATGTGAAGGCGCACCTTGAGCCTCTCGGGATGAGCCTGTCCCAGGATGCGCAGGACAATCTCCTTCTCGATCGTTCCCTTGAAAGTCCCCAACTTGAAATTTCCCTTCACCACTCCCTTTTCGCCCGGCTGCCAGGTCAGCTTGCCACCGTCGCTGATCTCCGCGGAGAGACAGCTGCAGGCCGCCTCGTACTCGGTGATGGTCACCGGATGCTCACCCTTGACCTTGAATTTGAATTCAACGCTCAGGCGATCGGTGTCGGGTGGCACACGCACCTCGAGAAGCTTCTTCCCAAAGACCAATTCTCCGTAGAGGGAGGGAGCCCAGAACGTGGCCAGGGCAATCATCAGGCAGGCAGTTCTCATCACTTGTCCTTCAGGTCTACCAGTTCGACCTTGATGATCAAGTTTCCGTCCCGCCATTCCGGGCCGATCAGATAAACACTCTTGCCGACCTCAAACACCCGATCCCAGCGCAGGGCCATCTTCTTTTTCTGCCAGTACTCGATATCCAGCCGCAGTTTCTTATCCACCACCCGCGCCTGGGGCTGGAAGGTGACCATGATCGCTTCCGAGTTCTTGATGGGCGAAGCCCAACTCTTGTAGCCGGCCAGGATCGATTGCTTCACCGAGCCCAGGGTCACAAAGGTTTTGAACTTGGCAAGTTTAGCCACCTTCCTGAGCTGTGACTGCTCGGTGTCGCCAAGGGGGGTCACCCTACCCAGTGCAGCGAGACTTCCGCTCGTTCCAAAGATCAGCTCGGTCCGGATCTGGCCGATCTCCTTTTTCCCGGGGTCCTGCGCCCAAGCCCCGGCCAGCAGGGAGAGCGTCACAACCAGCGTTGCGTGGCAGGCCTTCACCTCAGTAAACCTCACTGGTGCTCACGAACAGGCCGTGCTCACCTTCATTTGATCCATCTCCGATTACCAGGTCCTGGTCGGCGAGTCGTTCCAGTCCCGAGACCAAGAGCACGGTCGCACCCGGGATCTCATTGCGCATCACCACGGCGGAGACATTCGTGAGTGGAGAGTACACCTCGGAGCCTGCAGCGGCAACCACTCCCGGAGAGTCCGGATGAGCGGTGTTCATCCCCAGAATAAACGCAGCCACGATCGCGGCTGCCGCGGCCGGAGCCATCCACAAGGTCCAGAGCCAGCTCCGGGTTCCTCTCGCCTTGCTAGTCTCCTTTTCAGCCCGGTTCGACTCCCTGATGAGACGCTCCAGATGCGAATTGAAAAAGTCCGGATACGGAGGCTCCACTTCGGCCGGGAGGGTCGCCTTCAATTCATCGCGTAGCTTGACGTAGTCCGCACGCTCTTCGTGCAGTTCGGGATTCTCCGCCAGGACGGGCTCCAGCTCACGGAGATCCTCGTTGCTTGCCACATCATCCATCCAACGGGTGAGGAGTTCTTCTTTACGTTCGTCATTCATGGCTCTTGGTCAGCAGTGATTGCAGTTTCTTGCGGGCATAAAACAAGCGGCTCATTACCGTCCCGATGGAGCAATCCATCACGTCGGCAATTTCCTTATACTCTAATCCTTGCACTTCGCGAAGCAGGATCGCCTCCCGGTGCTCCGGGGACAGCTTTTCCAACGCGCTTTCAATCTTTACGCGGAGTTCCCCCTGCGTGAGAGCCTCGTCTGGTCGGAGGATGCGGGCCGGGGTGGCGGTCGCGCCGGCCGCGATGCTCTCGCTGTGCAGGAGGTTGTCATCCAGCTCCCCGACAGTCTCCAACTTGCGTTTGCGCATCCAGTCGTAGACCACGTTGTGCGTGATGCGATACATCCACGTCGAGAAGCGGGCCCGCGCCTCGAACTTCGGGAGGGCCTTCCACACCTTCAGGAAGACCTCCTGGGCGAGGTCCCAGGAGTCGGCTTCGTTGTTGACCATGTTCTGGATCATTGCGTAGACCCGGCCCCGGTGCTTGGTGACCAAGGCATCGAAGGCAGCGTAGTCGCCTCCCTGGCACTGGCTCACCAGCTCGGAATCGGATTTCGTGTCCGGGCCACCCCCCGCTCCGCCACCTGCGGCGTCACCGGGAACTGGCCCCTTCACTAGGTTCGACGCAATCTGGCGAAATAAATTCATGCACCCTGGGGAGGCCGCAAATCTGGACTTAAACAGTCGTTTGAGCAAGCCGCGAGCCACGCAGTGCCAACGCTCGCCGCTCGCAGCCCCGGTCAAACGGCCCGGAGAGCCCCTCAGGGTGTCTCGCCCAATCCGGGCCTATCCGCGCCGCCACTCGCGAGCACAGCGGCATAGATGCGGGCAATAGTGCGTGTCATCGTCGATTCCTCGATGAGGCGTCCCTTCCATTCTGAGCCCCAGCTTCCGCAAGGCTCCCCCTACCCCGAATTTTTTTCGTGACCCTACCACCTCGGAAAACTCCAGCTTCAGATTTCGGTGAGGCCCGGCGAACGGGTAAGCCACCGCATGAAATCCGGAGTCCTGCTCGAACTGGTTGCGATCATAGAATCGCCACGAGCAAAAATCGTAATCTCCCAGGTCCGCCAGCCCTCCGCCAAACCGGATCAGCGTCTTGGGATAGCCCTCCGCAGCGTCTACTTCCAGCTGCCCGATCCTGGTGAGCTCTCTGCAAAAATCGAACAGGATCGGATGCCGAACCGGGCGCACAAAACTCTGGAACTCCAAATGGACTTTTCCAGTGTGCGATGCCACCGCCACGGCGCCAATCTCGATGATCTCCATCTCCTGCCGCGGAAACGAGTTGTCCTCGCAACAGGTAGCCTCAACGTCAACGATGACGGATGTGCCGGGCCTAGGAGCGCGCAACGAGGTTCCTCAATACACGTCCCGCGCGTAGCGCTTCTCTTTCTTGAGCCCCTTGATGTAGGCGGCCGCATCTTCGGCACTCAATCCACCATGGGTCTCCGCGATCTTGTGCAAGGTCGCATCGACGTCTTTTGCCATCCGCGAGGCGTCCCCGCACACATAGAAAATCGCGCCATCCTGGATCCAGCTCCAGAGCTCTTTCCCATTCTCCTCCATCAAGTGCTGAACGTAGAGCTTGTCCTTTTGGTCTCGCGAGAATGCCAGGTCGAGCCGAGTCAGCACCCCGTCCTTCTGCATGGTGGTGAGCTCCTCTTCATAGAGGAAGTCGGTCTTGCGATGGGGGCTCCCGAAGAAGAGCCAGTTCTTTCCCTTGGCACCGGTTGCGCACCGCTCTTCCAGGAAGGCGCGGAAGGGAGCAATCCCAGTGCCGGGCCCCACCATGATGATCGGAGTGTCCCCGTCCTCCACCAGCTGAAAGGCCTTGTTGCTGTGCACAAAGACCCCCGGGTTCAATCCGTCGCAACGGTCGGAAAAGAAGGTGGAGCACACCCCGCCGCGCTTTCGTCCAAGGGACTCGTATCGCACCACCGCAATCGTGAGATGCACCTCCCCTGGATGGGCCTTCGGACTGGAGGCGATCGAATAGAGGCGCGGTTGCAGCCTCTTCAACACCGACACAAAGTCTTTCGCATCGGTAAACTCCGCCGCGTGGTCGACCACCAGGTCAATCACTTCCCGGCCCCAGCAAAAGTCGTTCATGACTGCGCGATCTTCGCTCTCCACCACCGCGCGGAGATCAGGCGATCCACTGCGCTGCTGCCAGGCCTTCAGGAACTTGGGCGTGAGCGAGCGGAGATCGTAGGAGGTGATGAGTGCATCCCGCAGGGCTGCCTCGCCTCCCTCGGGCAGGGGAACCGCGACCTCCACCTCGAAGGGAAGGTTTTTCAGGATCTCGTCAACCTGATCTTCCAGATTGAGCGGGAAGACGCCCAGCGCATCACCCACCGAGTACTCCAGACCGGAGCCCTCCATCGACATCTCCACGTGGTGGGTCTCCTTGGGCGAGCCCGGCGCGTTCAGGTTGAAATTCTTCAGGATCGGGGACGGAAAGGGATTCTTCCTCCCGAAGGGAACCACCTCTGCAACCTCGGGAGCTGCCTCCGGCAGGACTGAGCCCTCTTCCACCGGCACAGTTCCCCCGGCGGAACCTGCCCTGAACATCTGGTCAAAAAAGCGGTTGAGCCACTCCCGCTGCTCCAGCGTGAACGGCGCATCCTCAGGAACGTGAATCCGGTCCGACATCCTTCCATATTCCGACCCTCGCCGGAGCAGCGGACGATAGGGGGATCGACCCCGCAATCAAGGCTCATTAGCAGCGAAACCGCCCGCGACCGGTGAGAAACGGGGCGTTCCCCGCCCGGATCCCCTCCCCAGACCTCAGGGAAGCAGCAGCATCAAGCTCTGCTTCATGGTGAAGGGGCCGCGAATTGTCATGGTGACCCCCTCGTTGGGGGAACCGGAAATGATCATCTCCCCCTCGATCGTCATTTTCAAATCTTTGAGGTACTCCAGCGCTCGATAGGTCGTCACCGAGGCTGTCATCTTCAGCTCGAGCCCCTCGGCATTTTCAGGCGTTCCGACCACCTTCATGGTTCCTACCAGGACGGCACACTGATGCCCCTCAAACTCTTCCACGCGATCGAAGAACATCTTGAAGGTCCCGGTAAAGTTCGAGTCCTCTCCCAGCCCGGGAATGTTGTTCGGGTCGGCATCCCACTTTTCGCCGACCTTGCGCGGCCCGCTCCCGTAGATCTCGAGTGTTTCCGCGCTGCTCAGAAGTCGGGCAATGCTCTCCGTCTTTTCCTTCTGCTCTTCCGTAAGCTCATCTCCGCTATCCAGGCTCGCCACCCAGGAACCGTCCCGAAGTTCGAAGGTCAGCGCTTTGCCCTGGATCGGGCTCACCTGGGGAGGCTCCGTTCTGGGAGAGCCCCCCACTATGATCTTCTGCGTGTCAACATCCCGCTCCACGAGGATCTTTACCTTGGTCGGGGAAACCACCTCATAGCGCATCATCTTCTGCGTGGTCGTCGAACTCGTTCCCACCATCGACTCGTCCCCCCTCTTGAGCACCATGGGAGCATCATTGAACTCCAGCAGGCCGGAGACCGCCACCTTGCTACCCACCGGCGGGAGCGCATTCGGTCTGGCCAGGACGTAGCCCGGAGCAGGATCCCCACCCCCTTCCTCGCCACTTGCCCCACTCTCTTTCTCGCCACACGACCCCAGTCCAAACACCACCACCAGCCCCAAGATGCCTCTGAGCACCCGTTCATCCTTCATCGCCAAACTCTTAACAATCCCACCTCGTTGGGAAAAGGAGATTCGGGGATCCCAAGCTCCCTTCAGCTTGCGGAAGGCGCACCAATCCCCTATGGTAGGTAGTGCTATGAAACACCTACTCACAATTGCAATCATGCTCCTCAGTGCAGGTCTCGCACTGGCAGCCACCCCCCCCGGGGCAAAGAACACCACCCTTCACCGCGTCGAGGTGAAAAAGCTCACCTACCAGTTTGAGAAGTCACCTGTCTTCAACGTCGATGTTGATCGACCGCGCAAGAGCGACCCGCGTTTGTGGCTCATGATTGAAGCCACGCTCGAAGTCGAGACCACCGTGAAGAACAAGTTCATTCCGGAGCTCACTGCAACCTGGCGCGTTGTCCTCAATGACAAATATGCTGCGCAATCCAGAAAACCGGCGGTCCAACTCACCGGGACGATCACCTACCAGCACATTCGCACGCACGATCGCACGGTCCAGATTGTCGCCTACCTGCACCCCGATACCGTCGAGATGATCACCGGAGAAAGCTCTCCTTCCAATCAGCACATCCAGGCCGTCGCCATTGAAATCAGTGGCTCGAACGTCTCGCAGCTCAGGGATCGTCGCGAGAAACTCTGGAAGTCGGTCGGGAGCAAGGAGAAGGGCAGGCGTTGGTGGGACAACTGGACGTACAAGATCATCGATCGCTCCATCATTCCGCTCACCAGCACTCCCTTTCTGCCCGTGTGGGCCGACCACTACCCACAGGTAAAACCGCGCTAGGGCCTGCGTCCGACTCAGAGTTCAGCGATTCCGATCGGCTCGCTGAAATCTGCATTGATCCCCCCTACTCCTCCACAATCACCGCCCGACCCGGCTGTCCCTGGAAGGGCACCCGGAAGGCACGGGACTTGACGGGGTCGCGCGGGTCGCGCACCAGAGTTCCGGCCCGCAATCCACGCACGTCCACGATCGAGTTGGTATAGGGATTGAGCACGTATCCAGGCTTGCCCGGCAGGACCACCGCGAACGGTTGATTCTTCCTCTGCTTGATCTTCCGGATGGCCTCCTGGTCACCGGTGCTCTCCGGAGGGGCGGTGAAGTCAATCTGGCTCCGGTGGATGAAACCCACCAGTCCGCTCTTGGTGCGCACGAAGAGCCAACGCTCGTCTTCCTGGTCCCAAATGTGCAGGGACTCCCCACTCTCGACCTTGCCAACGATGTTGTTCTTGGAAGAGGTCGGGGAGGAGCGCAGGTTGCTCCGCGTATCGTTCGCCGTTTTTCTCAGTTTTTTCCACTGTCCCGGCTTGATTCCCTCGCGGTTTGCGAGCAGCCGCTCATGCCGAATGCGAGGACCTTCCTCTTCGTTGAGGCGCACTTCGAAGTTCCGCACCGAGACGCCTTCCCAATTCTCGCCGTCTTGCACCGTGTTGAGATGAACTGCGCAATGAACGCGCAGGAGATCCTTGCCGATGGCCTCGACCTGGGGTTCACCGATGATCTGGAGTCGCTGCACTTCCGCGGAACGAGCCATCTCCCACTCACGCCACGCACGTTCATTGAGGATCCGGTAACGCCCGTTCTCCCGCGTACTGCGGAAACTGAATTCCAGCATGCCCCTTCGGCTTTCCACCCGCTTACTCGCGGCCGATTGCTCGGCCGCGATGTACTCCTCCACAATTTGCAGGGCGCGCTTTACTTGCGTGGATCGTTCGGGATCGCTCTCTCCCCAGGCCATTGGACCGGAAATTGAGAGTGCCAGAGTGGAAATAACAACGGAGATGATGGTTCGCGGAGACGTCATTGGACCCTTGTGAATTCGGGCACGGATCTTAGCACCGACCACCGGGACCACACCTCATTTAATTTCTCATTTCATGTCGTTATGAGCGCTGGACAATCTCGAAACCGAAAGTACTCCTGACAACCTGTGAACGACTCCGCGCTCGTTACGAAAGCCGGAGCAGTTCAAAGAAGACCGGCCACACTTTGCGGAAGAGCCCATTCCTGCCGCTCCGCGAAAGTTGATCCGCCACCAAGTCCGCCGACGAGATTTCATCCGCTGGTCCGCGCAGCATCAACTCATGCCCGGGACACTCCAGGCGTTGCTGTAAATAACTCGCGTCGCCTTCCCTCGAAACCCTCACCAGGCAATCCGGGGCGTGCAACTCCACCAGGCCAAGGGCCGCTCCCGCGTCGTCCCACTCCACCTTCACGGTGATGCTCCGCCCCTCGCGCGACTCGAGCATGAAACACTCATCGCAGCCCGCCGCACGCTCGGCCGCGATATCCAACTCCAGCCCGGGCCGCCACCCTGCCTGCGTGGCCAGCCAGGCCACCATCAAGAGCGCGGTGGTGCGCTGCCCGGAATGCGCAACCACGCGTAGCGAGTCCACTTCCCCCAAGGCGCGCTGGGCAACCAGGTCATCGAAGAGCCCCGCCACCGCCATGCGAAAATGATGGCTCCGCGTCCACGCCAAATCCTGAACCACGATCCTCTCCCGCGCCTCCACCGCCTCTTCGATCTTCGCAAACCCCGCCCTGGGATCGTCCCACTCCGTGCTGTCGAACACGAAACAATCGATCATCCGGTAAAGCGCGGCTTCAAAGAGGTCGGAGAGCTCCCCTTGCCACCAGAAGACGAGGGGAAGGTCACTCGCCAGGTGCGCAAAGATTGTGTTGCGCAGCCGACCGATCACCTTGCCCTGCAAGAGGAAGGAGACCTGCTCGCAACACACCGACTTCTTCCCGTGCGCGAGATGACAATGCGCCGTGATCCACGCCTGGATCCGCGTCTCGGACGCCCCCCGATCCATGCCGATCAGGATTGCCCGGCAGGCATGCTCCCGGGTGAGTTCCTGGATCGCATCCGAGTTCCGAAGCAGCGAATCCGGGTCCTCCGAGTAGATCGCCAAGTTCATCAGCGAAGCATTCGTGCTCGCCTCATCCGCTTCCCAGAGCTTTTTCAGCTCGCCCTCAATCTCTCCCACTGAGACGCGCAACCCAAGTTCTTCCATCCTCGCATTCATCCCTCCATCACCTCCTCAATTCGCCTCCACAACGCCTCCCGCATCCCGCATCCTGTATCGTGCATCTTCCGCCTCCCATCACAACCTCCTCCACGTCCGTCCTTCCGCCGCCAGCAGGGCATCGGATTCCACCGGTCCCCAGGAGCCTGCGGCATACTCCGCCATTTTGGGCGGCGATTCGCTGTCGTGCCATCCCCGCTCAAGGTGGTCGACAAATCGCCACGCTTCCTCCACCTCGTCACGCCGCGCAAACAGGGTCGCGTCTCCGGCCATGGCATCCAACAAGAGTCGCTCGTAGGCTTCCGGACTACTCTTTCCAAAACTGGAGGCATAGTGAAAGTCCATTTTCACCGGCTCCATGCGCAAGCTTGGGCCCGGCAACTTTGAAATGATCCGCAGTGAGATTCCCTCGTCAGGTTGAATCCGGATCACGAGCACATTGCCATCCGGAACCCGCCCGGGCAGGGCGCTGAAGAGGACCCCGGGGGCATCCTTGAAATGCACCGAAATCTCAGTCGCCTTTTTCGGCAGGCGCTTGCCCATGCGCACATAGAAGGGCACCCCGCTCCACCGCCAGGTGTCGACCATCACGCGCAGCGCGACGTAGGCCTCCGTCATCGATTCCGGATCGACCCGATCTTCCTCCCGGTATCCCACCACCGGTTTTCCATTCACGTAGCCGGCGCTGTACTGGGCCCGCACCGAGTTGGCGGCCACCAGCAGCGGAGTGTCCCACTGCCGCAACGAGCGCAGGACCTTCACCTTCTCGTCCCGCACCCCGTCCGCGGAGAGATCGGTGGGCGGCTCCATCGCCACCAGGCTCAGAAGCTGCAGGAGATGGTTCTGCACCATGTCACGCAAGGCGCCCGCCTTGTCATAGTAACCACCCCGGCCGCCCTCCATCCCAAAGTGCTCCGCGCAGGTGATCTGAATCGAATCGATACTCCGGCTGTTCCAGATCGGCTCAAAGATGGCGTTCGCGAATCGCAGCACCATCAGGTTCTGGGCGGTCTCCTTCCCCAGGTAGTGATCGATCCGGTAGGTGTCGCGCTCCTCGAAGCTCGCGCTGACGATACGGTTCAAGTGCTGCGCACTGGGCAGATCCATCCCAAACGGTTTCTCCACAATGACGCGCGACCACCGTCCCTCCTGCTCTGCACTGAGGCCGGCCTCACGCAGCTGGGTGAGAATGTCGTCGAAGAATTCCGGCGCGCACGCGAGGTAGAAGAGCCGGTTGCCGTTCCCACCCCGTTCACGATCGATCTCGTCCAGGCGCTTGGAGAGGGCCCGGTAACCCGCCCCGTCCTGGAACTCGCTGGCATGATACGAAATGCACCCACGGAACTGCGCCCACAACTCATCGCTGTGACCACTTCGCGAAACGTCGCGGTTGATCTTCTCAAGGCTGTCCCGGAAATACTCGTCGCTCCAGTCACGCCGCGCCATCCCCACGATCTTCACTCCCGGGGGCAGTTCGCCTTCCGCCGCAAGATTGTACAATGCCGGAACCAGCTTTCGATGGGTCAGGTCCCCGGTCGCGCCCAGGATCACCACCGTGCATGCCTCGGGCCGCGCACTCGAGACTAGTTCTTCTCGAAAGGGATTGCTCATTGTTGGAGTGACACCCTGGGGCGTTTCTGAGGTTCTTGTGGGTAGTGTGGCATGTCAGTTTCCCGCCTTCCGCGCATCTCACGCCAACGAAATGCCCAAAGGCGGCACTCCCGCCAGCCTACTCCGGCAGCGGAAAGACCTGGTTGAATGCAAAGACGCGCTCGCGAATCTCGTTCAGCTTCGCCTCGTCGCCACGATTCTGAATCGCCTCGTGCATGAAGTCCGCGACTCTTGCGATATCCTTTTCCAGCATCCCGCGCGTGGTCACCGCCGGCGTGCCCAAGCGAATCCCACTCGGCTTCATTGGAGTCCCGGTGTCGAAGGGAATGGCATTCTTGTTCACCGTGATCCCAGCCGCATCCAGCGCGGCATCGGCATCGGTGCCATCAACCCCGGCGGGTCGCATGTCGACCAGCATGCTGTGATTGTCAGTGCCCCCGGAGACGATCCGGTAGCCGTGTCCCGCCAGCTGGGCGGCGAGAGCCTGCGCGTTCTTCACCACCTGTTCCTGGTAGCCCTTGAACTCCGGGCGCAACGCTTCGCCGAGACAGACCGCCTTCGCTGCGATCACGTGCATCAACGGGCCGCCCTGCACTCCGGGGAACACCATCGAGTTGATCTTCTTGGCATACTCTGCCCGACACAGGATGATCCCGCCCCGCGGACCGCGCAGGGACTTGTGCGTGGTGGTGGTCACGAAGTCGGCATGCGGCACCGGACTGGGATGCACTCCGGTCGCCACCAGTCCCGCTATGTGCGCCATGTCCACAAACAGGTAGGCGCCCACCTCCTTCGCAATGGCCGCCATCCATTCGTAGTCGACCACCCGCGAGTAGGCACTCGCCCCGCAGGTGATGAGCTTGGGTTGCTTCTCCTTCGCCACGCTTTCAAGTTGATCGTAGTCGATCTGCTCGTCGTCCTTGCTCACTCCGTAATGGGTGACTTCGTAAAACTTCCCGGAGAAATTCGCCTTGTGCCCGTGCGTGAGGTGGCCCCCGTGCGCCAGATCCATCGTCAGGATCTTGTCACCCGGCTTGAGGAAGGCGAAATAAACTGCGGCGTTCGCCTGCGAGCCCGAGTGCGGTTGCACGTTCACATGCTCCGCTCCAAACAGCTCCTTGGCACGGTCGATGGCAAGTTGCTCGACCGTGTCCACATGTTCGCAGCCACCGTACCAACGGCGGCCGGGATACCCTTCCGCGTACTTGTTGGTGAGCAGCGATCCCTGGGCCTCGAGAATTGCCCCACTCACAAAGTTCTCGGACGCAATCAACTCGATGTGATTCTGCTGACGCTTTCCTTCCGCCTCCACCGCCGCGAACACTTCGGGATCGCTCACCTCCAATCGGCTCCCCGAGGCCTTCGCCACCCGTTGCACGTGCCGGCCGCCGTCAAACCCGGCCGCGAGAAAGGTCTGCGTAATGGCCACGGCATCTTCCGGCGTCATGTGGCTCGCCCCGAGGCAAGCAACGTTCGCATCATTGTGCCCGCGCGTGATCTCCGCATCGGTGGAGGTGCACAGCCGTGCGGCCCTTACCCCCGGTATCCGGTTGGCCGCGATGCTCATTCCGATCCCCGTCTTGCAGATCAGCACACCGAAGTCCGCCTCCCCGGCTGCCACGCTCTGCGCAACCTTGTGCGCGTAGTCGGGATAGTCCACCGGCTCCTCGCTGTTGGTTCCAAAATCGATCACCTTGTTGCCCGCTTCGCCGAGGGCCTTGGCGATCGCGCTTTTGACCTCCACCCCCCCATGGTCCGCCCCTAATGCAATTCGCAGAGTACCGTTGTTCATCCGTTGGTAATACGACCCATCCGTGGCCCCTCCCGGCCTGAAACGCAACCGCGAAAATGGGGCCGGTTCGTTATTCTGCGGCCCGGCTCCCTTGGCCCTGTAAAAAGCCCACGATCCCTCCGATCGCCTCATCCAGAAAGGACGCCACCTGGTCGTAGGCGCCCCGTCCCCCTCCCATCGGATCCGGCACGTCCCGGCCCACCTCGCCGTTGATCTGGGCAAACTCGCAAACCAGGTAAAACTTGTCGCGGTCGTCGGGATAGAGCGTCTCCAGGATCTCGAGATGACCCCGCGTCATGCAGAAGACATACGTCGACTCACTGATGATTTCCTCGTCGACCATGCGGCTTCCGAAGCCGTCCAGTTGCAACCCCCGCTCGGAAAGAATATCGAGCGTCTCAAAGCTGGCCTCTCCTCCGCCGTACGCCGCGATGCCGGCCGAACTCACGATCGCACCATTGCCAAACGCGTCGCGAAAGAGCCCCTCGGCCATGGGACTACGACACGTATTCCCCGTGCAAACGAAGAGTACCTGCGGCCCTGCTTCCGACATGGCGCAACCTATGACCTTCCCTTCCCACTCCGTCAAACCGGCAATCCCCACCCTCGCTCCCGCCTCCCAACCGGGAGGGACGGTGCCCTCCTTCCCTGAATTCGACCGATCTTCGATTTGTCCTATCATACCATCAACAAATCTTTATGAACAAGTGATCTTTCCGTCCCATCCTGCAGCTCAGCCCAGATCCCTTTACTATTATGGGTTTGCCCGATGAACGAAGAGATCCGGAAAGTCTGGGTTTTAAAACTTTTCTTGCTCAAGACCTTGGAGTCTCGTAGCTGTCATGCATCGCTGCGGGCATCTGACTGCGGCGCCATTCAACTCGCCTTCGCCCTCATGATTCCTTGCCTGCGCCTTCGCTGCGTCCCTCATTGCTGCGTAGATGACCAGGGGAAATCGGGCACCTCCGTCTCTCCGACGGGCCGCGAATCGAGGTAGAATGGTAATCCATCCACTCTGAGCCCTTGACCGTCCTGCTCCAACTCCTCCGCGCCCTTCCCCCCAAGGTCTCCCTTCCGTGCGCGCTAACACGGGGTGCCTTTCTGCCTTGGAATAATTCCGGCGAAATCCACTCTCATCCCCGCATATTTGTTGGCGCTTCCCCGTCAAAATTTTTATTCCGGCAAGCTGCCCTCCCCGCTTGCCTAGCCCTCTCAAACACTTTACGAACGTTACGATTCTCATGAGTGACTGGTCAGACTTCGGCGGCATGCTGCGATCCACTAGGGAGTGCCTCGCATGGTCGATCGAAGATGTCGCGCATCGCACCCGCATTCCCGTGGCCACCCTGCGCCAGCTCGAGAACAACGATTACTCAAAGTTCGCGAGCCAAGCCTACGCCAAGAGCTTCCTCGCGCAGTACTGCGAGCACCTCGGGCTCGACGCCGCGGAACAGCTCGACAGTTTCGAAACCGGCGATGCTCTCGCTAATCTCGACAGCTACGAGTACCTCAAGGACCACACCGAGCACGTGGACGCAGCGCCTCTCCAGATGAAGCGCGCCAAGCCCGGGAAGGAGAAGATCCGCAAGGCAATGGAAGAGCGCTCCGGTCGTCCGGCCGCCCTCCAAGCGCTCATGGTCTTCTCTGCCACCGCCCTCCTCATCACGGGTGCAGTCTTTGGCTTCATGAAGCTCAGCGCCAAGCTCTCTGACGGCGACAACTTCGCCAAGGAAGAGCCTGCGGAGAATCTCATCCCGGTGGCCGCTGTTCCCAATACGAATCCGATCAACGAGTTCGCCAATATCCCCCGCGCCATCGTTACTTCGGAAGATAACCTCGTGGCCGCAAATCCCGGTGGCACCTCGGGAACGGAGACCCTCAGCGCCACCCCGACCACCCAGGCGGACGCCCCAATCGAACTCAACCTCGACAACCCGCCCCCGCGCGCGGTCATCGTCGAGGAGTAGAGGACCGTGGGCAGAACACGGTGAGCATGCCCCAGCCCCGTTGCCTGCTAGCAACGCGGCATCGCGCATCGTGCATCGTGGGTCCCGCATCCCTCCCCCTACTCCTTCATCATCTCCAGGAACGGCTCGAGAAACCTCGCCGCCTTCACCGCACCGACACCCTTGATCCGCATGCCAGCCTCCACCGTGGTTGGCCGCAACCGTGCAAAGGCTTCCAGGGTCTTGTTTGAAAACACCCCGTAGGGTGGCAGTCCGTGTTCCTTCGCCAGCTGCGTGCGCAGATCCTTCAAGCGCGTATAGAATATCGGATCGAGGGGCGCCAACTCCTCCACCAGTTCTCCGGCGTGGCCCTTCGTCATGCTCTCCTTGTGCTTCTCGGGCCACACCAGTTGATAGCCCCCCCCGCCCTTCATCGCGCTCTCACCTCGAGACGTCAGGGTCACCAGGGGATACTCTCCCCGTTGGGTCACCAGCAACCCGGCATCGTGCAGGGAGTGAAACAACTCGTTCAGGAAAGCCGTCCCCTTGCCCTTGAGAATGCCGTAGGTTGACAACTCGTGCAGGCGCACCCGCAGCACCTCCTGCGACTTGCTCCCGGTCAGCATTTGCACAATGCGGCCGCGCCCAAAGATCCCTTCCCATCCTCTCGCGGTCCGTCGGCTCATGCGCGCCACCCCGCTCAGGGTTTTGCGCACCACCAGGTCTTCCCCCTCGGTAGGCTTGCGACGATCCGTTCCGTATTCACTCCGGCAAACGTCGCAGGTCCCGCACTCGCCCGCTTCCTCTTCTCCGAAGTACTCCAGGATCGCACGTTGCCGGCAGCTCGCTCCGTAGCAGAGCCCGATCACGGACTGTAGTTTCTGCCGATCGCGCCGTTCCTTTTCCTCCAGTGCCTCGCGGTCGATTTCCAAGCCCCCCGCCTGCACCTCGGGCCGCCGCAAGCGCGTCCCCCGCCGGCGCTGACCCGGCACATCAAAGCGCTCGATGTATCCCTGCCGCACGAGCACCGAAATCGCACTGCTCACCGCCATCCCGTTTTTCACTTCCACTGCCTCCGTGATTTCTTCGATGCTGGCGTGGACTTCGTGTTGCCCATCCGCCTCCCCTAGGAAAAACTGGTAGACTTGGCAAATCGTACCGTAGCCCGGATTGGCGCCTTCGATGAAGAACTCCTGCGTGCGGGTGTCCGCGTAGTTCCAGAGCAACTCGCAGTGCGCGGCCTCCCCATCCCGCCCGGCGCGGCCCGCCTCCTGGTAAAAGGCCTCCACGCTCCCGGGAATCTCAAAGTGCACCACGAAGCGCAGGTCTGAACGGTCGATCCCCATCCCAAAGGCATTGGTCGCCACCGCCACATCCACTTCCTTCCGGATGAACTTGTTCTGCGTCGACTCCCGCTCCTCCTCGGTCATCCCCCCGTGATACCCGATGCAATTCACGCCCCAGGAGTTGAGGGTCTCCGCCACCTCCTCCACTCGTTTGCGCGTCGCACAATAGACAATCCCGGTCTTGTGTTCGCCCACCAACTCGCGCACCCGCTTGAACTTGGACGCCTTGGTCTCCACCGGGGTGATGTTGAAGCTCAGGTTCGCCCGCGCAAACCCGGTCACCGTCTCAAATGGCTCCCTCAGCTGCAGCACGGACACGATGTCTTTGCGCACCACCGGCGTGGCGGTCGCGGTGAACGCCACGCACTGCGGATTGCCCAAGGCCGCCCGCGCCTGGCCCAGCCGCATGTAGTCGGGACGAAAGTCATGCCCCCACTGGCTCAGGCAGTGCGCTTCATCAATCGCGAACAGTCCCACTTTCACCTCGCGCATGGCTGCCACAAATCCCTCGGCCCGGAATCGCTCGGGTGCCACATAAACCAACTTGTACTCCCCCGCACGCATGCGCGCAATCCGCTCGCGCTGTTCCGCATGGGTGAGCGTCGAGTTGATCAAGGTCGCCGGGATCGCCTTCTCCTCCAGGGCATCCACCTGGTCCTTCATCAGGGCGATGAGCGGACTCACCACGATGGTCACCCCCTCCAGGCACATCGCCGGCAATTGATAGCACAAGGACTTCCCTCCGCCCGTCGGCATGACCACCATTCCATCGCGCCCCGACAGGATCTCCGAAACAATCCCTTCCTGCCCATCAAGGAATTCCTCGAATCCAAATGACCGCTTGAGAACTAACCTTGCATCCAGCACATCCACTTCGACCTGGGACGATGCACGTTCGACCTCGAATGTTCAATCCTCACCTCTCCCTTCAAATACCCCCGCATTCCGGAACGGACCCGTAATCGGCGAAGAATGAGACGACCCGGCAAAGCCATCGACTTGCCGAGCGCGAAGGTCTTTGCAGCGTCTCCAGCAACACGAAATGACCTGACCCGCCGCAAGGGAGATGATCCCAAGCTCCCACTTGCGGCTCTCACATCAGGGTGGTGGGGACGAGATCGTCCACCCCTCGCACCTCTCGAGGAAGGACAAGCTCCCGAACGACACTTCCTCTAGGCCTTCACCTTGAGCAGTTCGCATGCTTCGCTGTATCCATCGGCGGTTCGGCCCGCTTCACTCGCGGTCACGCGTGCCAGCCCGACCAGGTGGCGCCAGCGGAAGTTCTCCCTGGTGGCGGCAAAGTTGCTGGTAGCGGTGACGAAGTACTTCTCCGCGTGGAGGGCCCCGTCCTCGCTGGTGGCGTAGCGGAGCAGCACATCGATGACCTGGCGCGGTTTTCCGCCCCTCTCCCCGAGACGATGGACGAGGGCACAGGCGCGGCCCTGATCCTGTGCGCGGATCGCACCGTCCAACTCGCCCAACAAGGCCTCGTTGTTGTCTGCTTTGATCTTGGCAAGGTGTTCCTCGTGGGGACGCGGGTTCCACTCGAGAAACTTGCCGCCCCGACGAGTCCGATCCCACGCCGCCTGGAATCCCGACATGATGAGGGAAGCGACGGCGTTGCGATGATTGCTCACCTGGGCGATGCCCCACCAGGCATGGGCGGCGTCGCTGGCATGCACCCCGATCGAATCCCCATGGACACTTCCCTCCGGCTTGCCCGGCCGGGTCTGGTTGGCAGGTCGGCCCGCGTCACGGAGAATGAGCTGATTGGTCGAAAGCGAGATGGCCTCCCCGATGTCCCGGGGGGCGATGCCTTCTGCCAGGGCCTCGGCCACTGCCTCGGCGGCGGCTTCGGGCTCCGCGCCAAAGATCGTCTGGCTGAATTTGTCGATCCAGGCGGTTTCCGCGCGCCGGGTTCCTGCCTTTTTGGACAACAGCTTGTATTGATCGAGCAACTTCGGCAGCACCGTGCGCGGCCTCCCTCTCTTGGCCGAGTAGGATTCGTTCTTCAGGCAGTAGCGCAACGACTGTCGCAGCATGGCTGCCGCATTCTCCATCCCGGCGAGGTCGAGGATCTCCCACGAGCGATGCGCAAACACGATGCGGTGCACGTCGGTGTCGTCCGCCACCACGTGCATGAGATCGTTGAAGGCGTCCTCCGGCGAGCGCTTGGCGATGGCGGCGAGAATCTGCTCCGCTTTCGCGTTCTGCTGTCCATGGACTGCCTCGATCAATGCATCCGTACTCGATTTGCCCTTCGGCAATTCGGCCGGATCGACTTCGTGCAGGACGTGCTTTGTTCCCTTCTCGTGGATCTGGGCGGTGTTGCGGTAGAGGATTTTCAGAATCACCAGGGCCTTGCGATCCGACGGGAGCTGCCGCGCCATCAGGTAGGCCGGCTTCATCGCCATGAGGGTGTGCATCCCGATGTAATCCGCACCACCAAATGACCGCGCGTTCGCGAGGGCGGCGGCTTGCATGAGCTGTTCGAGAGTGACCTCGCCCTTGTTCAGCTTCTCAACCACGCGGGGCTGAAGCTTTTCAAGCGGCGTATCCTGCATGAAGGCGACCAGCGGCTCGAGTCTTCCAAACGACAGCTTCCGGTTGCCGCTCGCCTGTTCGGCAAAGGCAGTGGAGAGCCCCAGCTCCGCAGCGAGGGAGGTGCCGAGCCCGGCCCACAACATTCCCTCCCCAACCTTGCGATGAAATTCCCGACGGGAGACCTTTCTATTCGAATTCATGATATTGTCCTTCCTTCCCAAGGTCGCGAATCCCTGCTGCGCCGCTCCCCAAGGCTTGTAGAATTGTGCGGTTTTTGATCAGGACGCGATCCCGTCCACCACCGTATCGATCACGATGGCAGATCGAAGCTCGAGAAAAAGCAAAATTCGAGGGCGACTGCGGCAGCCAGCCTGCACGCCCTAGCGGCCCTTGAGCTCAAAGCACTGGATCTCTCCGTTGCGGTCCTTGCAGAAGAGGCGCCCGCCCGCGAGGACGACATGCGGCCACGCGGCGTCGCGGTGCATGACGCGCTTGGGCTTGGCCAGTTCGCGATACTTGTCCGGTGAGCGCCTGGCCGTCTCGACCAGGGCGAGTTCTCCCTTGTTGGCCCATACGATGAGCCGCTCGTCACCGGTAAGCACCAGCGAGCTCGCGCTGTCGAAGTTGCCCTGCACCCACTTGGTCTCCCCGGTCCTGCCGTCGAGACAGTAGAGTCCCTTGCTGGCGAAGTAGACATGACCGTCGTGCACGATCGGTGAGCACACGCCGCTCGCGCCCTCCTTCGTCTCCCACAACTTCCTCGCCCCGCCTCGCAGACTGATTGCCAGCTTGCACACCGCCATCCGGTTGTAGCGCGAGGTGATGACCACGGTATTCCCCTCCACTGCCGGGGTCGCGATGTTATTGATGAAATCCGTCACCCACCGATACTCGGCAACCGTCTTGCCGGCGTTCTTCCCATCGATCCGCGTCACGCAGAGATGATGAGCAGTCAACACCGCCAGGCAGGGCACACCCTCGACCACGATCGGACTCAAACCACCGGTGTGCCCGGCGTGATCCTTGTTCTCCGAGGTCCAGGCCAACTTGCCACTCCGCTTGTCGAAGGCGAAGAGATTGCCGCGCTTGGGATCACCCACCTCCACGATGACCCAGTCCTTGAAAACAAAAGGCGCACCGGGATAGCCGTAGTCGCGGTGACTGCGGGGACGCTTGGTGACCTGGGGGCGCTGCGGGACATCGTACTCTTCGTAGAGGTTCAGCGACCAGATCTTCGTCCCCCTGGCGGCGGTATTCCAACAGGCGAGGAGTCCGTCGATGCTCAGGGTGTAGAGCATCCTGGTGGCTGAATCGTATTCCGGGGTGCCACTCGGTCCATTGTACATACTCTTGTCCCCCGTCGAGCGGCGTCCGTAGTCCGGACTCTTGTAGCTCTGGGTCCAGATTACTTTCCCGTTGGCTGCATCGAGACAGCTCACGGTATCCTTCCCTCCCTTCCAACCGAGGGTGTAGAGCATCCCGCCCACCACCAGCATCGAAGAAGAGCCTTCCCCAACCCGCGCAGTCCAGGCGGCTTTCTTCAATGGCCAGGCCCCCTCATCAAACTTCGAACTCTCGGCACTCTTGCCATCCCGCTTCACTCCCCGCCAGTGAGGCCAATCTTCTGCTCCGGCAGTGGTAGGGAGAAGGGCCGCCAGGATGCCGGTGAAAAAAACTCGCGAAATCACTGGCAGAGGGAACGCATCCGGAGAAAGAATTCTATCCGCGCCAGGCATGAACCGCCACCTGCACTACGACGTTTTCACCAACGAACACTTCAGCGGGAACCAGCTCGCAGTGTTTCCCGACGGAACCGGCCTCGACGCCGCGACCATGCAACGGATCGCAAACGAGATGAATTTCTCGGAGTCCACCTTCATCCTTCCTCCCGAGCACCACGACACCGATGTCCGCATGCGGATCTTCACCCCCACTGCTGAACTTCCCATGGCAGGGCACCCGACCGTCGGCTCCACCTTCGCCCTTGCTCACGAGGGACGGAGCGAATCAGGGACGGAGCAGTTTGTCTTCGGACTCGGCATCGGCCCCACCCCGGTGGAACTCGAGCGGCAGGGCGATCGACTCGCCTTCGCGTGGATGGTGCAACCGGTTCCTGAGTTCGGAACCATCCTTGAGGACCGCGCCGCTCTCGCGAGGGGCCTGGGCTTGGCAGCGAGTGACCTATCCGATTCACTTCCCGCGCACTTCGTTTCAGCCGGCGTCGAGATTCTCCTCGTCCCCCTGGCTTCGCGCACCGCCGTGGATTCGATCACCTTCAACCGCTCCAGCCTGCAAGGCCTCTTCGAAGCGGCCGGCTCGCCCGAGCGGGGCGTGGTGACTTTCGCTCCTGAGCCCGCGTGCGGCGACGGCCCCGGCGCCCACACCCGCATGGTCAGCATCCAGGGTGCCAAAATGGGGAGGCCGAGCCGGATCACGATCTCGCTCGCTACCGCGGAGGACTCGATCCAGCGCGTCAGGGTAGGCGGCGAAGCGGTGCTCGCCGGCGAGGGATCCCTGGCCAGTTAGAAGGCCCAAGTTGGGCTCTTTTGCGGAGAAGGCAGCGCAACAATCTTATTCCAGAAAAGTTTCGTTTTTTTACAAGCCGCTTACCCTGAATGACTTTTGGCTCGAACTCCGTGGAATAGATTCTGTTAACAATCAGTTGAGATTCAGAATTCGGAACGTATCATTCTCTGCGGATGGGATTTCCATCTGTTCTAGAACCATGAAAGTACATCAACTATTCGCTCTTCTCGCGATTATGCTGTTGGGCGCAAACACCTCCCTGTTTGGCGCAGAGGAGAAGTCCGGCACGACCACGTTCGTTGCCAACTTCACCGGCATCACTTGAAACGGCTGTAAAGCAAGCGTCAGTTCGTCGCTTAAAAAACTCGATGGAGTCAAAACAGTCGAAATCAAGGCAGGCAAAGTCGCCAGGACCCAGGTCGTCTACGTGACCACCGAAAGTGGCACCCTCACCAAGGACCAGATCATCAAGGCTCTGGGCAAGACCGCCAAGAGGTTTAAGTGCCAGGACGTGAAGGAAGCCAAAAGCTCCTGAACGCACCTCACGAGCTTTTCTCATAAAGCTTTCCACGCCCCGCTCTCCTCTGGAGACGGGGCGTTATTTTTTCCCACCGTTCAGCCTACCAGGTCGCCGATGGATCCAAATCCGGGGGAGAACAGACGCTGATACATGCGAACCGCAAATCCATCCGTCATGCCGGCGAGAAAGTCGCAGACCAGACGAGCGCGCTCCTCCTTCGACTCTGCACCTCCGATTTCACGTGCCTGCTCCTCCGGCAGAAGTTGGAAGTACTGCCCATCGATCGAGTGTCCTTCCACGTAGCGCTCATGCAAGAGCTCCCAGAGACGGCGTAGCAAGAGACTCCCCTTGTGCTCGAGCTGCTTCAGCTGCGGTGAGAGGAAGACCACTTCAAAAGCCAGGCGCTTGAAGACTTCGCTCTCGGCCCTCGTGTCTCTCCCGACCGCGATGCGGTAGCGGTAGCGATTTGTCACTGAGCTGAGGAAGTTGGAGTCTTCCGCCAACTTCGTGGCCCTGATATAAAGCCCAATGCGATGCCCCACGAAGGCGTCGACGCGCCCCCGGCCGATCGCACGCAAGAGTTCCCCCAGGGGACTGTCTTCGCCCACGGACTCCCCTTCCTTCTCAGCCCACCTGCGAACCGAATCGTCGGTGAGGAATCCCGCGCGCACGCTGTCGGCAAGATCGTTCAGTGAGTAGGCAGTGTCGTCGGCCCAGTCCATCACCTCGCACTCCACGGATTTGAAGCCATCGCGCGCCACGCCGGGAACAAGCTCATCGGGAAAGTCACTCCCGCCGATGACCCAATCCACATAGCGCGCTTGCGAGTCGTATACGAAGTGGTTCTCGGGGGTTGCTCCCGCCATCGCCTTCAGTTCACTCCAAACAGATTTGTATTTCAGGACTCCATCGAGAAAGGCGCGCGATGGATCCATCCCGGTCTTGCGTTGGGAGAAAATCCGCTCGGTGAGCAGGCGCAGCGTTTGGGCATTGCCCTCGAAGCCTCCGTAGGGGGCCAGGAAGTAATTGAGCGAACGTTCCCCGGCGTGCCCGAAGGGCGGATGACCGAGGTCGTGCGAGAGACAGACTGCCTCCACCAAATCGGGATCGATGAAGAACTCCGCCTCGAGGAGGTCGCTGGAAGCCAGGAGCCAGGAACAAATCGAGCGCCCGATCTGCGCCACCTCAAGGGAGTGGGTCAGACGGGTCCGATAGAAATCGTATTCCCCGCTCCAGAATACCTGCGTCTTGTTTTGCAGGCGGCGAAAGGCGGGCGTGTGCAGGACACGGTCGCGGTCGATTTGGAAGGGGCTGCGAAAGTCGTCCGCCGCCAACTCGGCACCGGAGAGCCTCTCTGTGTCATATCCTTGGTAAAACCGGTTGGGCACTGCCCATTGGTGGCCTCCCGCGGTGCTCATGGAAACAATGATTTCGAGGTTTCGTGCACTTTCCGGGTCGTCCTGACAGGTGGCCAAGAAGGCCCGGGTATGCTATCCCATGCCTCGAACCTTGATTGACCATGCGTAGTTCTTCCCTCGTTCACGGTATCTGGCTTGTCGTTGCGGTCGCCGCCTTCGCGGTTGGCAAGATGCAGTCATCCTCTTCCAGGGAGGCCGATGCGAATTCCGAAGCGCCTAACAAGAGTGGATTCCGCAGCGGAGGAACCGCCGATTCGCTGAGCCGGAATTCAGGGGGACGCCCCTCCAATTCTCCCTCCGGCCGATCCGTCGACGGGGACTCACCCTTTGCAGGGGTCGTCCTCTCTCCCGACGCCATGACCGAAGCAATGGCCTCCGTGGTCGCCGAGACCGATCCCATCAGGAGACAGCGACGCTTCACCCAGCTGCTGGAGGCCCTCACTCCCGAGAATGCCCAAGCCGCCGTCCTCGCGCTGCAGGCCGCACCGCGGTCGCGCTGGAACTGGGGACAGGAATACAGCCTCCTCACCTACGCGTGGGGACGCCTTGATGGGGAAGCCGCCGTCGCCTTCGCGAAAGAGAAGGAAGGGCGTTCGCGCGGGTGGACGATGGCTTCCGTCCTTGCAGGCTGGGCCAGTGACCAACCCGAGAGGGCCATGGCGTGGGTCGAAGGACTTACCGACCAGAAGGAACGCAGTGACTTTACCCGCGGACTGGTCTCCGGCCTGGCTCAACGCGATGTCCAGAGCGCAACCTCCTACGTCGTGAGACTTGCCGAGGATGGCAACGAGCGCGCGAGCGAGTACATGGCAACCATCGCGCGCCACCAACTGTCCCAGGGCGTCGAAAGCGCTGCCGAATGGAGCAACACGATTCCCGATGGTCCCTTGAAGGGTAGCGCGCTGCACACCGTGGCCAGCGAATACGTGCGGCAAAATCCCGAGGAGGCCGCTGCCTGGGTCGCGCAGTATGCCGCGACCGACTACGCAACCCGCGCCGTCTCCGAAGTCTCCGAAGAGTGGGCCGAAGATGATCCAGCCGGAGCGGTCAGCTGGGTGACCACCCTTCCCGAAGGGAGCAGCCGCTCACACGCAATGGGCGAGGCGATCTCCGAATGGGCCCAGAAGAGTCCCACTGAAGCCGGAGAGTTTCTCGGCACTCTTCCCCAGGGCGACGAGCGCGACTTTGCGGTGAGTGCCTTCGCCCGCCGGGTCGGCTACGAAGATCCTGCGGTCGCGCTCGATTGGGCGCAGTCGATCAGTTCGCAGGAGATTCGCGAGCGGACCGTGACACGCAACGTTCGCGACTGGATCCGCCGCGAACCTGAACGCGCCAAGACCTGGGTGCAGAATGCTAACCTTTCCGAACCGGTCCTGGAGGAAATCAGGCGCCCGCAGGAGAGCTCCCCCTCTGGCTACCACCGGCGATAGCTCAGCAACCTTTTCCCGTGACCCCGGTTTTATCCAGCCGGGGCTTCCCGCCTCAATGCACAATCCTGTCTGAACCAACCATGAAACTACGCATGCACACTGCCGCCGCCCTCCTCGCGGCCCTCCTCGCCGCTCCTCTTGCGACCGGCGCAGATTTAACGGCCTCCATGTCTGAGGGCAAACCCGACCTGAAGTCCATCGGCCCCATCGCCTTCGGACCGGAGGGCATCCTCTTTGCGGCCGACTCCAAGTCCGCGGCCGTCTTTGCAATCGCCACCGGCGACACCAAGGGCGTGCAAGCGGACTCCCTCAAGGTCGAAAACCTCGACGAGAAGATCGCGGCGCTCCTCGGAACATCCGTCGAGCAGATTCTCGTCAACGATCTCGCGGTCAACCCCGCCTCGGGCACTCCCTATCTCGCGGTCTCGCGCGGACGCGGTCCCGATGCCAAACCCGTGCTCCTCAAGGTCAACGGCGACGGCTCGCTCGCCCTCGTCTCTCTCGACAAGGTCAAGTTCTCCATCGCCGCCCTGCCGAACGCCCCTGCTGACAAAGTCGTGGGCCAAGGCCGACGTCGCAAGAATGCGCGCCTCGAATCGATCACCGACATCGCCTACACGAACGGTGACGTGATCGTGGCCGGCCTCTCCAACGAAGAGTTCGCCTCCTCCCTGCGGCGCATCCCGTTTCCCTTCAAGGAGGTCGGCAAAGGCACCTCGGTTGAGATCTTTCATGGCGCTCACGGCAAACTGGAAACCCGCTCGCCCGTGCGAACCTTCACGACCATCACGATCGAGAACGAGCCTCACCTTCTCGCCGCCTACACCTGCACGCCGCTTGTGCAGTTTCCCCTCAAGAGCCTGAAGCCGGGCGCCAAGATCCGGGGCACCACCCTCGCGGAACTCGGAAACCGTAACCGGCCCCTCGACATGATCGTCTACCAACAAGGCAAGCAGACCTTTATCCTGATCGCCAACAATGTGCGTGGCATCATGAAGGTCACCACCAAGGACATTACCGAGGTAAAAGGCATCAGTAAGCGCGTGGAGGGAGGAAAAACTGAAGGCCTCTCCTACGAAACCATCAAATCCTGGAAAGGGGTGGAACAGCTCGACGGCTACAACAGCGAATCCGCCATCGTGGTGCAGCGCGGAGATCCAGGCGGTCTCTCCCTCACCACCATGCCCCTCCCCTGAATGGTCTCAGGTTGTGAAATCGATGGGGAGCGCCGGTCGCGGTCGCTCCCCATTTTGATGCTGCTGGTCAGTGCGCTCGCCAGCTCGGCCGAGCCTTCCCTGCGCTGGGTGAGTGATCCCGCGCAGCCATATCTTGCCTGGGTGGAGGTCGCACCGCTTGAGAACTTTGTGCTCCCCGCCAAGGCGAGTGAGAGGACCGGACTCCTCTCGGTTCGCGTCACACCGACGAGCAATTCAGCGCTCCCTCCGATGGCGGGAAGGTATTCCCTGGAGAAGAACATGCTGAGATTTCACCCGCAGTTTCCACTGGAACCCGGCCTCCGCTACACCGCGAGCTTCAAGTCTCTGCGTGCAAGCATCACCGCCCCACCCCGCAAGGATGCACCGGCCACCAAGGTCAGCAAGATTACTCCGACCGCCGGCACTCTTCCGCTCAACCTCCTCAAGTTCTACATCCACTTCTCCGCGCCCATGACGCGTGGAAGCTCCTACCAGCACATCCAACTGCAGGACAGCATGGGCGAACGGGTGGCCGATCCCTTTCTGGAACTGCCGGAGGAACTCTGGAATCCCGAGATGACGCGCCTCACCATTCTTCTCGATCCTGGCCGGATCAAGCGCGGCCTCCTTCCCAACGAAGTGGTCGGGGCGGTGTTTGAGGATGGCAAAGACTACACTCTCAGGATCGACCGCTCGTGGAAGGACGCCTCTGGAAGGCTGTTGGAAAAGTCCTCTGCCAAGAAGTTTCGCGCGGCTGCGCCGGATTACCGGCAACCGCAACCCAGGAATTGGCAATTCCGCTATCCCACCGCAGGCACGCGTGAACCGCTTCGGATCACCTTCGCCGAGCCCCTTGATGCCGCCCTCGCCACCCGCCTCCTGGTGGTGGGTCGCGAGCCAAATCTCATCCTGGGGGGCACCACCTCGCTCGCGGCCCATGAAACGGTCTGGGAGTTTCGCCCCGCTGAGCCCTGGTCCGAAAAACCTCACCATCTCAAGATCGATCACCGGCTCGAGGACTTGGTGGGAAACTCCATCGAGCGCCCCTTCGAAGAAGCCCTCGATCGGCATCCCGAGGCCGCCGGCGCTCCGCCCCCCAAATCCCGTCATCCGTTTGCGCCAAAACCCGCAGCCCCCAAAGTTGAATAGCGGAGGGACGGGGGCCGTCGAATGTGCTACAGTTCCTGTCTTGGCGCGCTAAACTCGCCCTTGGTCCGCAGCTCCGCTCCTTCTCCCATGAAAACCCTTCTGCGCCTCGCTACGCTTGCCACCCTTGGCCTCGTCTCTTGTGCACCGTTGAGTTTCCAATGCCATTCGCCATGACCGAGGCCCGGTCTACACCACCCCCGAGTCCTGGGATTCCGGAGGCCCCTATGCCGGATTCTCCGCCAGCCGCCCCTCGGCCAACGGCTACAACTACAGTTCCGGCGCCCCTTGCTGAGGCGGCTTCTTCTAGGGCAGGCGGTCGCCGGTCTAATTGAGTTCTGCTTCGCTTTCGGGTTTTTCGAATTCCCCTTGCGCATGCACACTGCACTGCGTGACGCCCCCTCGCCTACCTGGCTCTCGTTCTTGCCCTCGGCATCCTTGCCCAATGGCTTGCGTGGCGGCTCAAGCTGCCCTCCATTCTCATCCTGCTGGCCTTTGGCTTCGGCCTCTCCCTGACCACGGGCGTGCGCATCGATGACTATCTCGAGAGAGAAACCCTTCTCGCCCTTGTTGGGATCTTCGTCGCGATCATCCTCTTCGAGGGCGGACTCACTCTCAAATTCTCCGAGCTGCGCGAGGCGGGTGCGCCCGTCATCCGCCTCTGCACCCTCGGAGTCCTCATCGCCTTTGGACTTACCAGTGTCGCAGCAAGCTACATCTTCGGTTGGAACTGGCGCGTCGCAGCGCTCCTGGGCGCCATCCTGGTGGTGACCGGCCCCACCGTGGTTGCCCCGCTCCTGCGCGTGATCAAGCCCACCCGCAAGATATCCTCCATCTTGAAATGGGAAGGCATCGTGGTCGATCCCATCGGCGCCATCCTCGCGCTTCTTGTCTTCCAGGTCGCAATTGCTGGCGGGGTCCAGTCGGCAAGCGAAAGTGTTTTCCTCACTCTCGGCAAAACCATCCTGGTGGGAATCGTGGTCGCGATCGCACTCGCGAAAGTGATTGAGATTCTCCTCAGGCGCCACCTGATCCCCGACTTTCTCGAAAGCGTCTTTCTCCTCGCGGTGGTCGCGGTGGCCTTTGCCGCTTCCAACGCAATTCAGGAGGAATCCGGCCTCCTCACCGTCACGGTGCTCGGCATTGCGCTCGCGAACCAGAAGTCGGTGTCCGTGCGCGACATCCTCGAGTTCAAGGAGAACCTGCGCGTTCTCATCATCTCGCTCCTCTTCATCCTCCTCTCCGGCCGCATCGCGTCCGAAGAACTCGGGGCCGTGGCTCTCCCCAGTCTCGCCCTCCTCGCCGTCCTCTTGTTCATCGTCCGCCCCGCCTCCGTCTATCTCGCCAACCTCGGATCAAAGTCGGTAAACTATCGCGAGCGCACCTTCCTCGCGGCCCTCGCTCCGCGCGGAATCGTAGCCGCCGCCGTCACTTCGGTCTTCGCCATCGAACTCGATGACGCGGCCGCGAAGGGAGAACTCCCTTCCGCCATTGCAGGCCAGGCCGAACACCTCGTCCCGGTGGTCTTTCTCGTCATCATTGGCACCGTCCTCGTCTACGGCCTCCTTGCCTCCCCCCTCGCGCAACGACTGGGGCTCGCGAACAGGAACGCCCGCGGAGTTCTCTTTGCCGGAGCGGACGGCTGGACCCGCCTCATCGCCAAGGCCCTCCTCAATGACGGCCATCCGGTCATGCTGCTCGATACGCGCTACGAGAATGTCGCCGCCGCCCGCATGGTGGGTCTCAACGCCATCCGCGCCAACATTCTCTCCGAGCACGTCGAAGAGAATCTCGAGTTTCCAGGCATCACCCAGCTGGTGGCCGGCACTCCCAACGACGAGGTGAACTCCCTCGCCACTCGCGAGTTTGCCCACATCTTTGGCAAGGCCAACGTCTGGCAAATCACTCCAAGCGACCAGGACGCCCACCACACCACCACCATGGCCTCCCACCGCCGCGGACGCATCTGCTTCACCGAGAATCCCACCTCTTCAAGACTCCAGGCCCTCGCGCGCCAGGACGCCATCATCAAGAAGACCACCCTCACCGATATCTTCACCTTGGAGCATTTCCACAGCACATATGGCGACGATGCCGTCATTCTCTTCCTCCACGGCGAGGACAAGGGACTCCGCCCCGCGGCAGCGGAACTTGAAGATGTCCCCGCCGGAACGACGATCTACGCGATTGTCCGTCCCGCACAATCGCCGTAGCCGGAGGGCGGAAGGGTCCTCGGAGTTGGACGCTTGGTGCGGGAATATCCTGGCTCTCCACGAAAACTCGACGGGCCAATTCCCAAATAAATCTCAGTTCCAAAACTCAGGATCCAATCACCGTCAGGGAGCTCCGACTTGGGAATTGGGACCTGGTGCTGAAGCTAATTTGGGAATTGGGAAGGGGAACTTTCGTCGCGCTGCCGAGTCCCCATCGTTGGGGCAGGGAGTCGAAGACGGCCCTTCACTCCCCAATTCTCCCTGCCCACCACCAGAGCTTGGAATCCAGTTCCTGCTGTGCCCGTGCTGCCACTCGGCCTGCGGAATCTGCATCGTGCAGCACCGCGAACACGGTGGCGCCAGATCCACTCATGAGCGCGCATTGAACTTCAAACTGCTCTCGCAGCCACATCTTGAGTTCAGCAAGGAAGAGAAACTTTTCGAAAACCGGGCGTTCCAAGTCGTTCACCAGGTCCATTCCATGGACGCGTTGCGATTCGTAACGCACATCGGGAAGTTCACGCGATTCGCTCCAGCGGCGATAGGCATCGACCGTGTCCACCCCAAACCCTGGTTTCAGCAGCAGCACGTCGCATGGCCGCACCTCGGCAGGCTCGAGGAGTTCGCCGCGGCCGCGACACCAACACGGTCCCTCGCGCAGGAAAAACGGCACGTCCGATCCCAGCTGCGCAGCCATCTCCTCCAACTCCACACCCTCCAGGCCCGCCTCCTCCAACTGCACCAGGGCACGCAAGATCGCCGCGGCGTCACTGCTCCCACCGCCCAGCCCGGCTCCGGCCGGAACGTTTTTCTCCAGCCGCACCCGGTAGGAACAGCTCACCCCGGTGCGCTCTTCGAAGAGCCGCAGGGCCCGAGTCACCAGGTTCTCCTCCCCCGGACCGATCTCGGCCCCCACCACTTCCAGCGAGTAGGATTCCGCCGGCTCAATCTGCAACTGGTCGGCAAGTCCCGGAATCGGAACCATCAGCGTCTCCAATTCGTGAAAGCCATCCTCGCGCTTCCCGAGGACCCGCAAGGTGAGGTTGAGCTTGGCTGGCGCGGAAATGGTCATGAGGCCGCAGGAGTGTCCGCGATTCGACCGAGAAGCGCCAGCATCCTCCCGGTCTTCCCCTTCTCGATCCGGTAGGAGTAGTAGTGCGCGACCTCCGCTCCCGTACAAACTCCGCTCGTCGCCACTTGAGAACGAGGCACCCCGGCTCCCAGAAGTTGCTTCTCGATCTCCAGCGCGATGTCGACCTCGTAGTGAGGGGGACGAATGCAGGGGGAAATCGCCGCCTCCAGGTTCTCCGGACGCGACCCGAACTCCTCCGCCATCCGCTTCACCGCCCGCATCGCGATTGCCTTCTCAGTTCCCTTCTTCCCGGAATGGAGCAACCCAAGCGCACCCGTCTCACGATCAGCCAGAAAGATGGCCGCACAATCAGCCACATAAATCCCAAGCATCACTCCTTGTCCGCCACTTGTTAACAGTCCATCGACATTGGGCACGACACGCTCCGCTCCTGAGGCCTCGCCACCCACCACCGCCAGGCCATCTCCATGCACCTGCTCGGCGAGGCAGAGATCGCTCCAGGCAAACCCCAGTTCCTCCACGGCCTCCCGGTGCGCGGGCTCCAATCGGGTGAGCGTCTCCCACTTATCCACAGTGACGGGCACTCCCTCCACCCTCGGCACAAAGCTCGCCCTCACTCCCGGGATCGACTTTGTTCCTGCCAGAAAAGAAAGCGCCCTCGCCATGGGATTCACCATAACGAGGGCGTCTTCACTGCGCCAAGTTTCCCCGGCGCAAAGTGTTAGAAAGATTAACGGCGGTTGATTACCGTGCGGTTGATTACCGCGCGGTGTGCGTGTTCAACGATCTCGGCTTCCTCCTCGTCCATTTCGGTCATAATTTCCGCGAGGTTCGAGGCGATCTCTTTGCGCATGTGCGCGACGAGTTCCGTTCCTTTGTGCGTGATCCGGACCATGATCTTGCGACGATCTTCGGCGGCGTGGACGCGCTCGACGTATCCGAGCTTCTCAAGGCGATCGACCAGACCGGTAGCGGCTGCGGTCGAATGTCCCATCTTCTTAGCGATATCGGACATCGTGAGATAGTCCTCGCTTGAAAGGTAGGCGAGCAAGAAGAACTGGGGAAAAGAGATATTACCCCGGTTGAGCTCGCTCGAGAGGTTCAGGATGCAGGAGCGTTGCGTAAACAAGACGAAGTCCGCAAGGCGATCCGCATCAGCTTGGACTGCACCTCTTGATTGGTTGGCTGTGCTTGATTTCATGACTGTTCGACTGTGATGGTATTTGGTAGGTAGTTCATTGGATGCCCAGCAGCTTCGGAAAGGAATATATCTCAATGTTTATAAATTTTTCAAGGCTGGAATTAAAAAACAATAGGTAATCCATGGTCGATTAGCAATTAAGGTAGCTTAAACGCCTAAAAAACACGGTATTTTTTACAATCCGGGCCCGGGAAAGTTTTTTATCCCGGGAGCCCCAAATCCGCTCGGCTGGGGTTGCGGAACGGGTGTGGAGGGCGTTTTGGAGCTCTCTGGAAGCCTCCGTGAGACCACCACATCACCCTTGGAAGGAGTCCCTTCCTGGATGTCGGCCGCGTGAAAACGACCCAAGCGCTCGCCCGTGATTGCGAGGGAGGAGGTGGCACCCCCTGGGCTCACCGAAGCGATCAGGTTGCCCTTCCCAAATCCCCCACTCTGTGAATAACGCCGAATCAGGACGAAGCCCTCCTCGGCGTGCACGGAGACGATTTCCCCGACCACCCTCACCGGCGCCTGCTCGACCTTCTTCTCAGCGCTCTCCTCGCTCACAGCATCCTTTTGCGCGTCCTCGGCATCGCGCTGGGAGCGATTCTTGAAAAGGCTGCAACTCGCGAGGGAGCCGGCCAGGACGATGACGAGCAGGGATCTCAGGAGACTCCGTTGGGAACAACTTCGCACACCCCTACTTAAGCGAGCCAAGCCCGAGCGCACGAAAATTCAGCGTCCGCCTCGTCCCGGTGATTGACGAAAATGAGTCCGTGTGGTTTCCCTCTCCCATTCAACGGAGCGGTGGCTGAGTGGTTGAAAGCGCTCCCCTGCTAAGGGAGTATGCCTGAAAAGGGTATCGAGGGTTCGAATCCCTCCCGCTCCGCCACTTTATGAGAGATGAACTGGAAGGGTCCGATTTCTAGCCCCACCCCCCGCAATATAGGGTTACTCCGAGTCTCTCTGTTTCTTCTGCTCCCCAATTTTGGGCCCTTCCGGTCGATTTCTATCGCCGCTCTCTCAATCTGATTCAGGTCGAAGGTCCGAAACGAGATTTGCAGGTCCCCCGGGGCGAGCAGTTCGCTCGGCGAGCACACTCCGCCCGTCGCCGGGTTCCGGCAGCGCGTCATCCGGTGGCCCACCACCGCAAGGGACTTCATCCGCCTCCGCGTCACCCTCGCGGAGTGAGGCCCCGGGCGGACCT
>JAYGGC010000232.1:0-1780 GCA_046581525.1 Roseibacillus sp.
CAAGCCGCGTTTCATTCCCGACTACACCACCCCGCGCTTCCGACTCACGCCCAGCCACATGGCTTACGTCAAGATTGCGGAAGGTTGCAACCACACCTGTTCCTTCTGCATCATCCCAACCATCCGCGGACAACATCGCTCGCGGACGCAGGAGTCGGTCGTGCGTGAGGCCGAGAGCCTCGTGAAGTCGGGCGTGAAAGAGCTCAATCTTATCTCGCAGGACACCACCTACTTCGGGATGGACCGCTGGGAAGGCCGGGGCAAACGCGCCAAGCCAACCTCCGGCGTCGACACCGAACGCGGCGAGTCCCTCGCTTCACTTCTGCGCGAGCTCAACAAGATCGAAGGCGAGTTCTGGGTGCGCCTTCTCTACACTCATCCCGCCCACTGGTCTGACGAACTCATTGAGACCATCGCTTCCTGCGACAAGGTCGCGAAGTACGTCGACATCCCGCTCCAGCACATCAGCGATCACATGTTGACCACCATGAATCGCAAGACCGACAGCGCCTACATCCGTGATCTCCTCGATCGCATGCGCAAGGGTATCCCCGACCTCGCGATCCGAACCACCTTCATCACCGGCTTCCCGGGAGAAACCCAGGAGGATCACGAGGAACTCCTGGAGTTCATCAAGACCTTCCAGTTCGAGCACTGCGGCATCTTCCAGTATTCCCGCGAGGAGGGAACGCGCGCCGACAAGCTCGAGGGCCACCTCCACCACATGACCATCAAGGCGCGGCACCGCGAACTCGCCAGTGCCATCGACCAGGTCGCCAGCGTGGTGAACGGGAGGCAACTCGGCCGCACCCGCAAGGTCCTCGTGGAAGAAGAGGGAATCGCGCGTTCTGAATGGGGCGCGCCTGACATCGACGGCCGCGTCTTTGTTTCGGCCGACCTGCCGGTGGGCGAGTTCGCGGAGGTCGCGATCACCGATCATCGCGGATACGACCTGATCGCATCCGCCGAGTGAGCAGACGGTTTGCGAGGGCGCATCTCTGGGGAAGATTCCTTCCATCTGTTCCTGCTGTAAGGGCCTCATGGAAGTCCCAGGGGTTCGATCTGATTGCGTCAATCAACTGGAAGAGGGTGGCTTCGGCGGCTTGGGCCCGATCCGTGGCAGATTGCCCATAGCAGGGGCTCCCGGCGTGTCACCGCGCCCAGAATTCCGACGCGATCGGAGACCGTCCAGGGATGGGAGCACCCCGGTGGGGGAGCAGTATCCGGCAGTTGATCTATCGCGCTGGATGGCTACGATGGGTGGTCCTTCCAAAAGAAAAACTGAGCGCGCGCGAGCAACATCCATGGCCCAGAGACTCGTTTTCAATCCGTCAAGATCCCGCCTCGCCCTGCCGCTGGGCCTGCTCACCGCGTTGTTGGTTACAACCACGACGGGCGCGTTCTCCTCGCCAGAGGCCAAAGAGTGGGAACCTCGCAAAACCCACGTGCTCATCGTCAGCGTGCTGGAGTGGAAGCATGGACTGAGCCCGTTCCCCAAGCGCAACCGCAAGGATGAGGAACTGCGGGATCTCTTGATCAAGCGTGGCACGCCGAAGAAAAACGTCACCATGCTCCTCGGAGTGCAAGCAACCCTGCCGAAGATCCGCCAGGCGCTCACCGACACCCTCGGCAAGACCTCGAAGGACTCGACCCTGATCATCTATTACCAGGGACATGGCTGGGCAGACGGGGACGACTACTGCTTCGCCAACTATGACGTCCGTTCCCGTGACAAGGACACCGCCTGGAGCATCAATGAACTGGCCACCACGGTGGCAGC
>JAYGGC010000248.1:0-26032 GCA_046581525.1 Roseibacillus sp.
CCCGAATTGAGGGGCGAACTGTGTCCAATGCGCTTGCCAAGGCTCTAGCAACACTGCAACACCAACAGAAACCAAAACAATGAACACCCAGAACATCCGAAAATACCGGCCCTTTCCGGAGGTCGGCTTGACGGATCGCCAGTGGCCGAACCGTGCGATCACCGCAGCCCCGATCTGGTGCTCGGTCGATCTGCGCGACGGCAACCAGGCCCTGCCGATCCCCATGAACGTGGACGAAAAGCTGGAGATGTTCGACCTCCTCGTGGGGGTGGGATTCAAGCAGATCGAGGTCGGATTTCCCTCCGCCTCAAATACCGAGTTCAACTTCCTGCGGCGGTTGGTGGCGGACAAGCGCATTCCCGATGACGTGCAGGTGCAGGTCCTTGTGCAGGCGCGCGAGCATCTCATTCGCCGCACCTTCGAGGCACTCGACGGAGTGAAAAACGCCATCGTGCATATGTACAATTCGACCTCCCCGCTGCAGCGGCGGGTCACTTTTGGCGACGCTTCCCGCGAAGACATCAAGAAGATGGCGGTGGACGGCGCGGCGCTGGTGAAGGAGCTCATCCCGACTGTGCCGGGGACCAACATCGATCTCGAGTATTCGCCGGAGTCTTTCTCCGACACCGAGATGGATTACGCCCTCGAAATTTGCGAAGCCATCATGGACGTCTGGGAACCGACTCCCGAGAAGCGGGTCATCCTGAACCTCCCCGCCACCGTGGAGTGGACCACGCCCAATATTCACGCCGACCAGATTGAGTGGTTCTGCCGCAACGTGAAAGATCGCGAGAGCGTCAACATCTCCTTGCACACCCACAACGATCGCGGAACCGGCATCGCCGCCACCGAGCTGGGCTTGCTGGCCGGTGGCGATCGAGTGGAGGGAACTCTCTTTGGCAACGGGGAGCGCACCGGCAACCTCGACATCGTGATCGCGTCGTTGAACATGAACAGCCACGGCATCGAGACCGGCCTCGATTTCACCGACCTGCCCCGCATTCGTGAAATTTACGAGCGCACCACCCGCATGGTCGTCCCGGACCGCCAGCCTTATGCCGGCGAGCTTGTCTTCACCGCCTTCTCAGGCAGCCACCAGGACGCCATCAAGAAGGGAATGGACCGGCGCAAGAAGGAGATGGCCGCTGAAAATGGCGACAACATGAGGTGGGGTGTTCCCTATCTGACGATTGATCCTGGCGACATCGGCCGCACCTACGAGGCGATCATCCGGATCAACTCGCAGTCCGGGAAGGGCGGGGTTGCCTACATTCTCGAGCGCGAGCACGGATTCGATCTGCCCAAGACCATGCATCCGCAGGTCGGAAATCAAATTTCCGATCTCGCCGACAAGCTCGGGAGGGAGTTGGAACCGCAGGACGTGAAGGATGCCTTCTACAAGTATTTCGCCAACGTGAGCGAGCCCCTGCACGTGATCGAGTACGAGCTCGATCACCAGACGGAGGAGCGCGGGTCGGTGCGTTGCCGGGCCGAGGTCCTTCTGAACGGAGAGAAGAAGAAAATCGAAGGATTGGGCAACGGCCCTATCAACGCCTTTGTGCATGCCCTGGAGCTGGATGGCAAAAAGGACTTCGTGCTCACCGACTACCGGTCGCACTCATTGCACGGTGGATCGAGCTCCGACGCGGCCGCCTACGTGCAGCTCAAGCACAACGACGGACGGCTGGTCTGGGGTGCCGGGGTGGATCCCTCCATCGAGATGGCGGGCTTGCGGGCGCTGGTGAGTGCCTGGAACCTGCTGCGATGAATGCGGGAGCGCTTTGCGTGCCCAATCGTGGGCGCGGTGAAAGTTCCAGTCAACAAGCTCCAAGTAAGCTTCAATCCCAACCTTCAATTCTCAACGAAGATCTGCAGGATTGACCCGGCTCAAGCTTGTGGGTTGGAGCTTCGGGCCGGCTCTACTCTTCCAAATGCCCTGGAATACTATGGTACCACGGAATCTGTACCATCGGTTGGCGTAGCCAGTTCGCAGCGGGCTCGAAGGTGAAGAACTGCGCGACATAGAGCTCGATGGCGAAGGCAAAGAGGAGAAGGAAGGTCATGCTCCGGAGGCCGAAGCGTCCGATCATGGAGAAGGCGAAGAGGCTGGTGCGCATGAGTCCGGGCAGGGCGGGAGGCGTGGCAGTCACAGTCGCGTGCTCGAATGCCTCGGCCTCCCTCCCGGTGAGTTCTTCCTTCTTCCAGCGGCCGCCAGTGATCGCGTCGAAAGCGGCGCCCGCGTAGATCCGGCCCGCGAGTAATTTGAGTGCGATGAACCCCGGCACGATGAAGAGCACCGCCCACCAGAAGTAGTAGCTGTTGAGGTAGGAGATGATCTGCGGCACCGTCATCTCGGCAAACTGGTCTCCATTGCCGATGAACATGAGGGCGCTCACCGCGATCATGAAGATGGCGCCGAGCGCGGTGTAACCTGCGATGAGAAGCAGGCAGGCGATGGGGCGATCATTGATGACATCGCGCACCTTGCGGTAGTTCCAGAATGCCTTCGCCGAACCGGTGGCGGCTTGCCGGGCCTGGGCGATGGGCACGTAGGTCATCGCCGCCATGAACAGGAAGATTCCCGCGAAGCCCCAGAGGGGGCCGACTGCGGCCTGCTCGTAGCCCTTGTTGAAGGAATTATCCCAGCCCGAATACCAGGAAAACATCATGATCATTCCTCCCGGGAGAGTGACCAGCATGCTGTTGAAGACGGTGAGGAAGCCGCTCTTGAAGTTTGCGCCGAGAGATCCGAAGAAGGCCCGGCTGGCACCTTGGATCCAATCGAGTGGTGAGTTGCTGCGGGTCAGGGCGAGATTCTCTTTGAACGTTTCCGAGAGGATCCAGCGCGGGAGAATCCGATCGGAGGGAGCTTGCTGGCCGAGACGCTTGGCCCAGAGGCACAGTGCGCGACGTTGGACCAAGCGGTAAGTCCACCCCGAGAAGACGATTGCGAACGGCACGCTGAGGCAGGAGAGTGCGGCCAGCAGCCACGACTTGAGGCCCCGCCATAACCGAAGAAGGAGACGAAGAAACTTCGATTGGCTCCTGGCAGGCGGCACTGGTGGGGGAGCGATCTCCTCAGTCGGCGCGGGGGAGAGCGGGGGAGGGATGGTGGCGGCCATGGTGATTGTGGTGAGTGTCTGAGCAACCCGGCGAGTCGCAGCCGCGACCAGGTCAGGCGATGGCTTCCGAGAGAACCGGGCCTTCCGTGAACTTGGTGGGCATGTTCATGTAGCGGCCGATGGTGGCCGCCACCGAGACCTGGTCGACCTCGCGATCGACCACTTTGTTCCTAGGCACGCCGGGACCGAAAATGAGAGCCCAGATCTCGTGGGAAGACTTGGAGTTGAAGTGGTGCTGGCACGGGACCGCCACCAGCGGATTGCTGTCCCGTCCGCAATCGGGGACCACCACAAAAATGGTGTTGTCGCGATAGAAGGGGTTGGCGTCGACCGCGTTGACGAGCTCCTTGATTCCCTGGTCGATGATGGAAATGCCGCGGGTGTAATGGCTCATGTTGCCCCAATGCACGTAATCCGGATCGTTGAAATTCACCATCAGGAGGCGAGGCTGCAGGTGTTGCATGCTCCAGAGGGTGAGCTCGGTGAGCAGGCGGTCGCCCCGCGGGTTCACGAAACCGCTTTCGCCATAGTGGTGTTTCCAGCGCGCCCAAAACTCCTCGATCTTTTCATTTTGCTTCGTCTTCCCCGCGGTCCGGTAGTCCAGGGAGGTTATTTTCTTCAGCTCGTTCGTCTTCTGTTCGAGCTTCTTCCCTTCCCACTTCCCGGCCTTGATCTGCTGGTCCAGGAGCCAGACCTTGTAGCGGTAGAGGGAGAGACTCTCCGATTTGAAGTTGGCGCCAAAGAGGTGATGGTTGCTGAAGGAGTAGAACTCCTCGGCGGTGCGATCCTCGCCGTTGATGATGAGAGTCTGGTGCTCGGGGACGTCGTAGGACTTGCGCAGGTATTCGAAAACGGTGGGCACCTTGGCCTCAAAGCGCGAACCCAGGAAGGCGTCGTCGACATCTTTGAACTTCTGGTACTTTCCGGTGAGAATGTAGAGGGTCCCTTCGCCATGGCTCGTGTTGATGTCCTCGAACTGGGCGATGGACATGTTGTTGTAGAGGGTGCCGCGCTTGGTGAGCTCCTTGCACAGGTAGGGCGCATAGGTGTGACGATCGTCGATGGTTTCGCGGCGCCGCACTCCCCCGCCGAACCTCACCACGATCACGTTGGGCCCGGAATAGGTCGGTCGAACGAGGGGTGATGCGCCGAAGGTGGCGGGGGCAAGGCCGGCGATTCCGGCGCCCAATGAGCCGCGAAGGAAACCGCGCCGGGAAAGACCTGGTGAATTCATGGCGACAGTGTGCCCCGGAATTCCGCGGATGTCTGTCTGCTTCTGGATACGGTGTGTATCGGGGTGTATCCGGGGAGGGAGGGAACTAGCTGGAATGGCGCCAGGTTTAGGCTCTCCCTCTCCGACAAGCGGAATCACGCAGCCCTACCCCTCCCGCATTCACGCCAAGCATGCGGATCTGCTTCGACTGGTAGCGAAGCTGTCTTGGAGCGATTGCCCGAGCCCAGATTGATGGACTGGGGGCACGACGCCTCCGAGAGAGTGGCAAGCCACTCGGTCTTATTGCACGATCGTAACCCTGGTGCCGGTCGGTGCGTTCTGGAAGAGCACTCGTGCCATTTCGCGGGGCATGCGAATGCAGCCATGGGAAGCCGGGCTCCTGGGATTCGAAATTGGTCCGACGTGCATCCCGACTCCATAGGAAGTGAGTCGCATCCAGTAGGGCATGGACGCCCCCACGAACTTCCCACCCCTGGGGACCGAGTGGCGGCGTGTATCGGCGTCGCTGTTCACAACGCTTCCGTTCGCGTCGTAGATACGTCCGTAGAGGTTGGAGCGTTTCCCGGCGACCTTTTCCATGATCGTGAAACTCCCAGTGGGGGTGGAGTAGCCGGAGCGTCCGGTGGCAACGCGCGACTGTCCGACCTTGGTGTCGCCTCGGTAAAAGAAAGCGGTCTGCTCGCTGAGATCGATTGTGACCCGCAGGGGCGCTCCGGCCGATTGGTCCGCCCAGTAGGAGCAGTTGGTCTCCGAATTGAGCGGCGGCTGGGTCATCTGCCGGGACTCGACCTGGCGCAGCGCGGTCTGGTGGCTCGAATGGCTCGGGCAGGAAGTGAGGAGAGCCAGGAGAGAGGAGGCGGCGAGGACGATCGGAAGTTTCATGGCAGCGGGCTTCGGTTCGTTTTGCTGACGAAAGGAGAAGCGCAGATTGCAGCATTTGTGCGGAAATCTTTTCCAAGAAATTGGAATCATCATGATTCGTGAAGCAGTTGGTCTTAGGTGTTGGAGGTTCAACCGCAACGGGACGCTACGATTTCCTACTTATGGGATTTTCGAGAGAACTTGTGAGCAAGGCCGCAGCACGCAGTAAGCGACAGATCGCGCCGGTCGATCCCAAGCACGTCCGGCCAGCTTGGATGGGAGGTTGCCCGGGACGTTTACTCCTGGTCCGGTTTCTTGCCCAAGAGGCGAAAATCGTGAGCGCCGACTGTCATGGCATCAGCGCGACTTCGAGGTTGGCCGGGAGAAGAATTTTGAGCGAGCCAAGGGGAAATGACCTTGTGGGTGGCTTCGGCTAGGTCCAGATCCCCAAGTCGCGCAACTGTTTCGAGGCGGTCCCGGCCCAGTCACGGTTGGCGGCCGGGGAGGCAGGTGAGGGATGAAGGATCCTGCCGACCGCGGCTTGCGAGCCGAGTTCCTCGGCCACGGCCGCAAGTTGGTTCTCGGCGTAGGCTCCCACTCCGATGAGATACTGGGGATCCAGTAGTTCGATGACGGTCCTCAGGTGCGCAGTGCAGGCTTCCGAGACGGGCTTCATGGCATCGGCGGGAATCTTGTCGGGAGTGAGGTTGGCGCCGGTGTCCTTCATCCAGACCAGCGGGCAGTAGTTCGCGACAAGGTGATCCGCGAAGAAGTCTTCCGGCACCGGAAATTTCTCCGCGAAGAGCCCCCAGAGCCGTCGACCGCTCACCTCTGAACGCTCGCAAGCGAAGCCCGTGATGGGGCGCTTGGGATGTTCGGGCTCCGGTTTTCCGACCGGCCCCGAGATCCCCATCCAGTCCCGCACCGCCGGGATTTCGCCGAAGGGAACCCCGGTTTGCGCCATCCCGAAAGGGCCTGGATTCATGCCGAGCAAGAGGACCCGCTTGGGCACCTTCCCAAAGCGTTCGAGGTAGTCGCAATGCCGCTCCCAGGCGTAGTCGAGCGGATTGTAGGTGTGCGAGACGGGGTCGGGAAAAGTGAGCGGGCGAAGTGCCTTGCGAAGTTTGTCGGCGGCGTCGATGAGGGTCGGCACGTGGGGAGGGTGTTGTAGACCCTCCTCCAAGTCGAGCCAGGGAACGTGGCCTAGTCCCGTTTTGCGCGGACAAAGTCGCGGCTGGGTTGCAGCAGGATCTGGAAGGTGGCGGTGAAGCCGTCGGCGAGGGCGGAGGCGTCGATGGTCAGGTTCTTTGCGATGGTGAGCTGGCCGGAGGTGAGGGTCATTCCCGAGAGGGAGCCGTCGAAGGAAATGGTTTGACCGGAACTCACGTCGACGAACGCCTGGCGGGGCAAGCGGTGCGGCGAGGGCGAGGGCGAGGAGGAGAAGACCAGGAAACAGGGTGGCAGCATTGGGCAGGGACGAGGGGTGCATGGCTCATGGATAGGTAGACGGGAGAAAAAATGAGAACGAGGCTTAAGGGCGCTACCAGGAAGGCCTGGAGGATTGTGACAGTCCGTTCGTGAAATTCTTTTGACGGCCTGCGATCCGGCGGGAGATCGCTTAAGCGCTGCCGTTCGTCCCCAATGCCGAGCGCTGGGACACCCGGGCGGATGCCCGCCCGCACCGTCTGCGGTGCCGGTGACGGTCAGCGTGTGGGTGCCGCTCACCGTGGGTTGAAGAATTTAGGGGGACCCATTGCAAAGTCGGAGAAGTGAGTGGATACTGCCTCGCTATGCAAGGTGCACATCCATTCAGGAAGAGGGGTGGGGCGCGAGGTCCCGTCGGGTTCACAGACAACGCCACAGGGTTTAGCGGCTGGCGGACCGTGATGATGCCGGGCCGGGCGGTGCCCACCCCGGCAGTTTCGGGGGACCGCTTGTTCGTGGGCGGCGGATTCGGAAGCTTCGATTTCCATGCCCTCGACACGCAGACCGGCCGGCAGGACTGGCACCTTCAGACGCGGGACGACGGTCCCACCGCGGCGGTTCTCGCCGACGGGATGGTCGTTTTCAACACCGAGAGTTGCACGCTGGAAATCGTCGATCAGGACAGCGGCCGGGTGGTGTGGGAGAAGTGGTTGGGCGATCCCCTCCTGGCGCAGCCGGTCGTGATGGAGGGGACCGTGTTCATGGTATATCCGCGCGAGGGTCAGCACTGGCTGGCCGCCTTCACCTTGAGGGAGGGCCGGCCGTTGTGGGAAACGCGCCTCGACCACGATGTGATCACAGCTCCGGTCGCCGCCGAGGGGCGGGTGTATCTTGCCACCTTCGACGGAACGGTATGGTGCATCGATCCCGAGACCGGACACGTGGATTGGAGCCAGCAATTGCGGGCGACCTCGGCGCCGTGGGTTTACGAAGGCGACGTTTACGTGGCCCACCGCGACGATGCGCCGCAGGGCGCCAAGGTTGAGGGAGATCCTGACCGAACTCGAGTCCCGGAGGCCGAATCGTTCCAGCGTGGTTCACCCAGCGAACGGACCAGCCGTTTCGAATCGGGGTCGGGCCGGTGGAAATCCAGTCACTCGGTCAGGGTGGCGGAATACCTGTCCAGCAAATCGGGGATGGCGCACAAGGCGTCCTATCACCAGCACGACAGTTCGGTCGGGTTTGGGCAGGCGCCCGCCAGCGCAAAGCTCCACGCCGCGGAAGGGTTGATCGGAGAGAGTCTCGTCAGCCGCACTTGGCGCTTCCAGGGGTCGCGTCCCGTGGTGGTGAACGGCATTCTATACGACACGACCGGCGACCGGCTGGAAGCCAGCGATTGCCGGACCGGTGAGGTGCTCTGGTCCTGGCAAGACGCGAAGTCCATGGCGGGAGAACGACGTCTCACTCCGCCGGCAGTGGCGAATGGCCGGGTCTGGGCCGGAACCTGGGACGGGCGCGTGATGAGCTGGGATGCCTGGACCGGTGCGGTGCGATGGGCCGTGAAAGTGGGGGCGCCGTGTCACTGGCAGCCGGTGGCCAGCGAAGGCTGGATCTTTGCAGGCCTTGAGGACGGGAGCCTGATCGGCTTCAACACCGGTGATCCCCTCGATACGGGGTGGCCGATGTGGGGTGGCGGCTGCGGCCATAACGGATTGCCCGTCGGCGATCCGGAACGCGGAGATCGCAAATCCAGATCCAGCGACGACGATTCGCGGCCAGCGCGCAACGAGAAAGAGGAGGAACGGAGAGTTCCGGTGGCTTAGCCAGTTGCTCTTCTTGTCTTTGGTTTCTGCCCAACCAAAAGGGGCGGCTTGCGCCGCCCCTTCCGGGTGTGTTGGAGGTTTAGAAAAAGGTCTATAAACTTGGCGGAACCGAAGATTCCGGAGTGCTCTCGGAGAGCTTTCCGAACAGCTCGTGGTCGACCCGATGCAGGACGCGCACCAGGGAGTGAGTCTTCTCCATTTCCGCACGGCGGCTGAGGGGGAATCGTTCCCAGGTGCCGCTTTGAATCATCCCGGCTCGCAGGGACTCGTACTCGTAGAGCGAGCCGTCAAGGAGGCGGAGGTAATCCCGGGCGAGCGTCATGTCGGGCTCCGGGTAGTTGAGGAGGATCTGCACGCAGTCATGGGCCGCGGTGGCTGCGGTGATCATGGCGGGTGCTTCGTCGCGGTGCTTCAGGCAATAATCGAGGGTCGCATGCGCCAGGGTGTGGGCCGCGCGGCGTTGCATGCTGATCGCTCCGGGTTCAGTCTCTTCGCCTTCGACCCGTGCGAGGGCCTCACTCAGGAAGAGGAAGTAGGCGCCGTATCCGGAAAGATTGGAGGGGTCCATCTCATAGCTGATCTTGAGCCGCTTCTGGGTCTCGCCCATGATGTAGGCCCTGTGGCGCTTTGAATCGGTGCTGGTATTGGTCCGCGTGTAGTAGGACCTGCGCATGCCCTCGATGTGATCGAGGATGAAGGGCCGGATTCCCGCAAACTGTTTCGCGGACACTGCTGGTTCAGCGTGATCGTCGTCATGCTCGCAACCCACTTCGCACTCGGGCCCGTGTTCGTGCCCGCGATCGTGATCATGCTCACACTGGAAGTCGCAGATGTGGCCGGCGTTCTTTTGGGCGAGATGATCGTGTTCGCAGCCTTCTTCGCATTCGGGTCCGTGATCGTGTTCGCACTCTGGCCCGCAGGGGCCGTCGTGGCCGTGTTCGTGTACTGCGCCGCGATGCCAATAGACATCCACCGGCCCACGCATGGCGAGAGCGAGGGTACGTCCAAAGGGACTGCGCTTGAGGTGGAGCAGGTTGGGCTCATGGTCTAAGGTGCCGCTCTCCTGAAGCGATTTGCCCTTCCAAACCCAGCCGACGGTGCCGGCCACGAGGAGGATGAGTTGGAGGGTGAGGATTTTGGACGATTTCATGGGTGATCAGTTGCGAAGGGGATCCGTCCGGAAGAGCAGGGTGGCGAAGGTGCCGAGCACGAGGGTGACGGCCGCGAAGTAGCCGAGGAAGCCGAGGAAGTCGGCGGAGGGGAGGTGACCCATCTTGAAGATGAGGCGGGGAGTGAGATCCGCGAGATGGTACTGGGGCGAGAGGGCATAGATCCATTCGAGCAAGGGATTGTCGTCCCGCAGCTTGATGGTCATGCCGAGATAGCCCACCCCGTAGAGTCCGTAGACGCAAAGGGAAGTGGGAAGGACATAGCCAACGAGAGCACCGAAGCGGCTGGCGAGGCCCACGCCGAGAAGGGCGAGGGGGCCGATGGTAATGAGGAAGAGCGCGGCGAATTGCAAGTTGGTGTTCACCCACATGGAGGCCTCCTGCGATTTGGAAGGCATCGCGAAGAGCAGGCAGATCACAACCGCAACGGCCACCACCGGGATGAGGAAGAGCATGATGGCGCCCCACATTCCGAAGATTTGCTTGAGCGGTCCGCAGCCCTGCGAGCGGAAGTAGGCACCAATCCCGGTCCGCGAATTGCTGTCGCCGAATCGTGCGGCTTGGGAGAGGGTCCAGAAGATGCCGATGAGCCAGGTCACGTTCCAGGCCGTTTGGGCGCGGGCGGGTTCGAGCAGGCTGGTCTTGGTCTCGTGGGGTGTGAAGTAGGGGAAGACGAGCGGCATGGCGACCGCCGCGAGGAGAACAACCACCCACATCTTGCGGGCGAGGAGGGTGGAGAAGGTAAGTCGGAAGAGGTCCATCGATGGCAGGGTGATTAGTTGAGACGGTCTTTGAAGTCGGCCCAGGTGAGATTGCCGTCTCCTCCGCGGAAGATACTTCCGTCGCTGATGAGCAGGGCGCTTGGCATGGACATGGCATCGAAGTCGGGGTGACAGGAGACGATGCGCAGGACACTTTGCTCGGTGTCATCCCATCGTTGGCGGATGATTTCGCGGGCCGGGGTGTCGAGTCCGGTGAAGGGCTCGTCGTAAAAGATGATGTTTGGTTCGCCGTCCCGCAGGCGGTGCTCGGCCACGATCAGCCCGATCTTTTTGCGGTTGCCAAAGGAAAGCTTTCCGAACTCCTTGGTCACCTCGAGTTCGAGGGTCTCGGCGAGTTCGAGGGCATCTTCCCGGCGCTCTGCCGGAATGATGGCATTGAAGACCATCCTGGCACTGAGCTCGCGGTCGAACGAGAGGTCGTCCCCGACGAACTGGCAGCGACCGGATGTTTCGTACTCACCGGCCACCTTTTTGATGAGGCCGGAGATGGTCTTCAACAGGGTGGTCTTCCCCCGCCCGTTTCGGGCCAGGAGGTAGTGGGTCCCATTCTCAAGTGGAATGTCTTCGGTGACCTCGGCAAGGAGGGAACCATAACCGATTCCGAGTCCCTTGGAGAGATTCACCAAAGCGGAGTTGACGGCATTTGTGGTACTCATGGTCGCGATTGGGGCTGCCTGCCCGCCGGATGAAATGCGACCCGCCAATCGGGGTGGTATCCGGCTGCGGGTGAACAGCTGAACAACTCCAGTTAATCAGGAGATGATGCTATTTAAGCAAGCTTACCTTACCGAAGCAAGGGGGGATCCCCGAAAAACCGGGGCTTCGCAGGCAAAATCCGGAAAATAATGCACGATTCGGGTCCCGGGAGGATCCGCCGAGGGAGCGGCGCTGGACGGACTACTCGTTCCCCTCCTCCTCGGAGGGCGCATCGTAGTTCATCGAATCGGGAGCCACCGTGCCTCCGGACATGATGAAGGCCAACGCTTCGTCCACGGTCCAGTCGGTCGAAGTAACTTGGTCCAGAGGGACGATTTCGAGGTAGCCGGAAGTGGGATTGGGGGTGGTGGGGACATAGACCGCTGCGAGTTCGCGTCCGGTGTTGGTGTCCTTGAGAAAGCGGGTGACGATCCCGACCGTTTTCATTTCCGCGGAGGGGAAGTCAATCAGGACGACGCGTTGCAAGCCGCCGCCGGGTTTTTCCTGCAGAATCGTGACGAGCTTTTTGACGGAGCCATAGATGCCCCTCACCAACGGAATGCGGTCGACGAGGGCTTCCAGGAAGGCAAGGAGGCGACGCCCGACCACAATGGTGGTGAGCCGTCCGATGGTGTAGAGGACCGCGATGACGAGCAGGATGGCGAGGAGGTTGGTGAAGAGCGGACTCTCCAGGACCTCGGCGAGAGGATCCGGGCACTTGCTGGCGATCCAATCGATGGTCGGGGTGCCAGCCTTGGTGAGCAGGCTGAAGAGGAAGTGGAGCACGAGCCAGGTGATCCAGAGAGGGATAATGGTGAAGATGCCTGCAAATATGGAACGCCGGAAACTCATTTCGTGGAGACGATGCTCCAAAAGTGGTGGGAAGAAATGAAAAAGGACGAAGCAGTCGCCTCGTTGGTTCATGAAAATGGAACCGCCCACTCGGCTCGGTCCCTTCGGTGTGATGTCCCAGGGGAAATCTTGTGGACCGAGGGTGGCAGGCCTTCCTCCCATTCAAGAAACAGGATGATTGACGATCCATGGATCGCAGTCGTTACTCGACCGATGGCGATCCGCGTTCACTGGTTGTCTCGGGGATGCTTCATTCTGGCTGTCATCGCCGGAATCGCAGGCGGAGCGCGAGGGGCCGAGCCGAAAGAACACAAGTTGCGAGTGGGTGCAGCGGTAGTGAATCTGCGCGCCGACGATTCGATGGTGATTGCGGGGGGATTCATCCGGGGAAGGCGGGTGGCCAGGAGGGGGAGTTGCGGGCGGTGGCGGTGGTGCTGTCGCGAGGACCCAAAGAGAAGCTGGTCATCGTAACCTGCGACATCCTGATGATCACTCGCCAGGAGCTCGATCCAGCGATGGAGGAAATCGAGAAGACGACCGGGATTCCCTCCAGTCATGTCCTGGTGAATTGCACGCACACCCATCATGCCCCCAGCGCGGTCAGGGTGCATGGCTACGATTCGAATCCCGGTTTTCGGAAACAGGTCCGGGAGGGAATCGTGAAAGCTGTGCAGGAGGCCAATCGCAACCTGGGCGAGGAACCGTCGCAGTTTCTCTTCCACCTCGGTCGGGAAGAAACGGTGGGCCAGAACAGCCGGCAACTCATGCCGGACGGACAGATCTACTGGATCGGGCCGCGGGACAAGTTCGTGCGAGCCACGGGCCCCTTCGATCCGGAACTCCCGGTGCTGGCATTCGTTTCGCCGCAGAAAAAGCTGCAGGCCATGATCTTCAATCATTCCACCCACCCGATCGGGACGCGCAAGCCGGGATTGCGCTCCCCTTCGTTCTATGGATTGGCGGCTCAGGAGATCGAAAAAGAGCTCGGTGGTGTGGTCAGCTTTCTCGAGGGCGCGGCGGGATCCACTCATGACCTCAAGCATTCCACGGACGAGATGACGCGGCGAATACGCGAGGCCACCCTGGCGGCTTTCAAGGTGGCCAAGGCGCGTCCTGTGACCCGGTTGGCGGCGAGCAAACGGCTCTTCGAGTTCCGCATCAGACAGTTTGACGAGGCGACGGAAGACAAAGCCGTGGTGCGGTATTGTCGAAAGTGGGTGGGACCTTACGGAGAGAAGGTGATCCCGGTATTTCGGGACATGCGCAAGAAACTAGCCCCGCACCGTGGGGAGAAACGGGCAACATGGATCCAGGCCTTGCTGATCGGGGACGTCGCCATCGTGGGTGTTCCTGCCGAATTCTTCACCCAGCTTGGAATGGACATCAAGAACCGCTCCCCATTTCGTCACACCTATATCGCGGGACTGGCGAATGACTGGATCGGATACCTCCCGGATCGCGCATCACACAAGTTGGGCGGATACCAAGTCTGGACCGGCCATCACAGCTACGCAGAAGTCGGAACCGGTGAGCGGATGGTGGACGAGGTGGTGGAAATGTTGAACGACCTGGCGAAGCCGTGAACGGATGGGCGCCTATTCTGGTTTCGCCTGCTTCCTATTCTTCGGCTTCTTCTTTCGCGGTGCGGGCGGCTTGATGACGGGAGGCTTGAGGCCGTCGTCGGGTTGATTCCACAGGCGGTAGGGATCGTCGAGGCGGCGCATCTCGGCGAGGAGAAGGGCCTCCATCTCCTTCAACTTGGCGGCATGTTTCGGATCTTCAGCGAGGTCGGTCTGTGCGGCGGATGGCTTGGCTCCGCTGAGTTTCATGACCTTGGAGTCGTGATGTTCTCCAAGGAACTCGTTGGGGTTCTCGGCGAGATTGAAGAGCTGGGTCTCCTGAACCTTGCCGTCCATGACATCGTACTTGATAAGCTTCCAATCGCCTTTCTTGACGCAGCGCATGCCGGGCTTGGTTCCTCCGCAATAGACTCCGTAAAGAATGTCGCGGACGGTCTTCGCTTTCCCTTCGAGGACCGCCCGAAAGCTGGTGCCCTCCGCGGTCTTTGGGGGATCGATCCCGGCGAGGTCGCAGAGGGTGGGCAGGACGTCGAGGAGGTAGATGTTCCCCGGCGCGCGCGAGCCCGCCTTGATTCCCGGGCCCTTCACGATGAAGGGGATGCGCCAAGTGTGCTCGTAGAGGTTTTGCTTTCCCTGCAGTCCGTGCCGGCCGATCGCCATGCCGTGGTCGGCGGTGTAGATGATATAGGTGTTCTCAAGTTCTCCCAGGGCCTCGAGTTTCGCGAGAACGCGGCCAACCTGGATGTCGATGTTTTCACTGCAGGCGAACTCGCGGCCAAGCTCGTTGCGGATGGTGCGCGAGTCGCGTCGTTCCCAGACTCCCTTGACGGCGACCTCGTCCCGCAAGCGGGGGTGGCCGTGGGGAAAGGGATGGGCGGGGAGATAGTTGATGGGGAGTGCGGGTTGCTTCGGATGGGCCGGGGGGAGCGAGCCCTTGTCCTGGTGATTCACCGCGCCGTACTTTTTCAGGAGCTCCGCCTTGCCGTCGCGCACGTCGTGGGGGTGCGAGAATCCGAAGTAGATCAGGAATGGTTTGCGGGCCTCCATCTTGGCGCGGTCGTTGAGGTAGTTCAGGACCTGCTCGCCGTGCCAGGCGCTGCCTGTTTCGTCAGTGCCGCCCCGCCTGGTGGCGTCGTGGCGAACGGCGAAGAGGGCGTTGGCGGCCTCGTAGCTGTTGCCCCTCTTGCAGGTGCGCATGGTCGCGTAGCCGGCCCGGTTAAAGATGGCGGCCATGGTGTGCTGCGGGAGATCCGGTGGCACGAGCTTCGGGTTGGTGACGTGGGGGTTGTTGAGGCGCCCGGGTTTGTCGGGGATGTGCCAGAGCGTGCGCCCCGACATGATCATATGGCGGGAAGGGGTGCAGACCCCGCCCACCCACGCACCCATGTGGTGCGCGCCGTCGAGGACCATGCCACCCTCAGCGAGCTTGCTGATGTTCGGGGTGTCGAGGGGGGACTTGGGATCGTAGATCTTCAGGTCGTATGGCGACTGGTCATCCGCGATGATGAAGAGGAAGTTGGGCCGCTTTGCCGCCGAGGCAGGAGGCGCGAGGCAGGATGCAAGAACGAGGAGGTGGACGAGGACGAGACGATTCATGGGAAGCTGGAGGAGATTGGTGATCGCTATTTGGCACCCTTGTTCTTCTTCAGGCGCTTGGGCTTGAGCTGCCTGGGGGGGAGGTCGATCTCGGCCTGGGGTTGGTTCCAGAGGCGGTAGGGATCGTGGAGGCGGCGCATCTCGGCGAGGAGGAGGGCTTCCATCTCCGCGAGCTTCCCGGCGTGTGCAGGATCCTCGGCGAGATCGGTCTGAGGAGCGGGTTTGCCATGTTCCGCGATGAACTCATTGGGATTCTCCGCGAGATTGAAGAGCTGGGTTTCGCGGACCTTGCCGTCCATGACATCGTACTTGATCAGCTTCCAGTCGCCTTTCTTCACGCAACGCATGCCGGGCTTGGTGCCTCCATTGTAGACTCCGTAGAGGACCTCGCGGACAGTGTCCTTCTTCCCTTCGAGCACGGGCTTGAAGCTCAATCCTTCATTGGATTCGGGAGCCTTCACGCCGGTGAGATCACAGAGGGTGGCGAGGACATCGAGGAGGTAGATGTTCCCCCGGGCACGGCTCCCGGGCTTGATGCCGGGGCCCTTCACGATGAGGGGAATGCGCCAGGTGTGTTCGTAGAGGTTCTGCTTGCCCTGCAGACCATGGCGTCCGATCGCCATGCCGTGATCGGCGGTGTAGAAGATGTAGGTGTTCTCGAGTTCACCCATCTCCTCGAGTTGCTTGAGGACGCGACCGATCTGGATGTCGATGTTTTCCCCGCAGGCAAACTCGCGGCCCAGTTCGTTGCGGATGGTGCGGACATCGCGCCGCTCCCACACCCCACTCACACTGACTTCGTCGCGCAGTCCGGGGTGGCCATGATGAAAAGGATGAGCGGGAAGGTAGTTGATGGGCAGCTTCGGTTGCTTCGCGTTGGCGGGCGGAAGGGATTTCCTGTCGCGGTGATTCACCGCGCCGTACTTCGCGAGCAGTTCCGGAGTGCCGTCACGAACGTCGTGGGGATGAGAGAACCCGAAGTAGATCAGGAACGGTTTACGCTCTTTCTTCTTCGCGCGATCCGCGAGGTAGTTGAGCACCTGTTCGCCGTGCCACGCGCTCCCGGATTCGGCGGTGCCTCCGCGCTTGGTGGCATCGTTGACGATGGAGAACTGCTTGTTCGCTCCTGAATAGCTGTTGCCGCGCTTGCAGGTTCGCACCGTTTCATAGCCGGCGCGATTGAAGACAGCGGCCATCGTGTTCTTCTCGAGGTCGGGTGGGCACAGTCCCTTTTGCACGGCGCCCCGCGCGTTGGGCAGATGCCAGACGGTGCGCCCGGACATGACCATATGGCGGGAGGGGCTACAGACCGCGCCCGAGAACGAACCCATGTGGTGCGCGCCGTCAATGACCATGCCTTCCGCAGCGAGTTTGCTGATGTTCGGAGTCTCGAGGGGGGACTTCGGATCGTAGATCTTCAGATCGAAAGGCGACTGGTCGTCCGCAATGATGAAGAGGACGTTGGGCTGTTTTGCCGCCGAGGCAGGATGGGCGAGGCACGCTGCGAGAACGAGGACGAGGCTGAGCTTTTGCATGGTGTGGAGATGGGAATACGGTGGAGCCTGGCGGAACGTTGCGCGGAATTGCACCTGGCCGACAGAGAGCCACCATCTTGTTCCAGATACGGACGATCTTCTCCTTCAAGGGAGAGACCTCGCCCGAATAGTTGTTGATCATGAGGGCGAAGGCATAGCGTTGGCCGGACTTGGCGTTGAGATAGCCGCAGTAGGCCTTGACCCGGTCGATGGTGCCGCTCTTGGCGTGCACACGTCCCTCGCAGGAGCTGTCGCGGCCGATCTGGCGCAGGGTTCCTGAACGCCCAACTACCGGGAGGGACTTGTAGAAGGGCTCGAAGTCTTCTGACTTGGCTGCGTGGTGGAGCATGAGGGTCATTTGCCTTGCGGTGACCGCCTTCAAGGTGGAAGCAGGAAGCAGGGCGGTGTCCTGATGATGGCCAGCCAGGGCGGAGTGGTCTTTCGCATCGACCGGAATCGGCGCGAATCCTACCGAGGCGGTTCGCAGGCCCTTTTCACTGTGGATCGTTGCGACTTCCTTGAGGAGCTCCTCAATGGAGACCTCCTGCGCGCGGACCGCGAGGGAGTGGAAGAGGAAGAGGGCGAGGGCGAGCCGAGGCACGCTCCATGAGAGAACGAACCGCAGCCCGGGTCAAATCGGGATCCCGGGAGGACGAAAAAACGGGTGGACCAGCTGTGCCGATCCACCCGGATGTTCGAGAGATGATCCTATTCGACCGGGGGCAGAGGGGAGCTTCCACCACCCGGAATGCCTGGCAGTCCGGCCGGGGGTGTGAGGGCACTTTCCTGGCGTTTCTTGAACGCTGCTTCGTCAATGCGGTGAAGGTCCAGCTTCTTGCCATCAGCCATCGTGAGAACGAGCTGGTCACCGTCGATCATGGCGGTCCCTTCTTCGGTATCGCCGTCTTCCTCGACGCTCATGGTGAGGGTCTTGGTATCGGCGTCGGTCTTGGTGATCTTGTAGGTCCCCGTGGTGGCCTGGCCCATGATGTGAACCGTCACTTCCCCCTTTTTGATTTCAACCGACATCCCGGCGAGCATGGCCGTCATCATGGGTGCGAGGGCGGCTGCGTTTGGATTGTCGCCGATCTCCTTTAGCATTTCTTTTTCCATCGCTTCCACGTTGGGTGCCCAGTAGCCGACCATCTGGGATTCCAAGTCCGCGTCTTTGCTTTCTTCTTTGCTTTCTTTGTCGTTCTTGTCACCGCAGCTCACCGACATGAGTGAGATTCCGAGAGCCGCCATGCTAGATCCTACAAGTGCCAGGAAGTTTTTCATTACACTCAAACCGTAGGGGTGTGCTGCGAGAGGGAACAGTATAATCGACTTGGGAAATTGTAGCGGTGGTCGTCGTAGATCTGTGAATAACCGAAGGCAAGGGCGGGGCAGATATCGTTTTGCTGGCCGTGAGAAGTTCTTCACGGCAGGGTTTTGTTCCATGGATTCGCAACCACGTCTTTCAACTGCCCTGATCCTACTCTGCGGTTCACTTGTTTCGACGGCCGCGCCCGTCCACCACGATGACTGGCCGTGGTGGCGCGGTCCGGAACGCAATGGACATGCCAATCCCGCGCAGAAGCTGCCAGCCAATCTGGACGTGAAAAAGCACTTGCTCTGGGAGGCGCCGGTGCCGGGTCGCGGGCACGGCTCACCGATTGTGGTCGGGGACCGGATCTACCTTGTGACCGCGGACGAGAAGGCGCAGACCCAATCGCTGCTCGCCTATGACCGCGAGACGGGAAAACCCGCGTGGAGCACCGTGATTCATCGCGGCAACTTCCCGGTGAAGATCAACAAGAACGCCAGCCATGCCTCCAATTCACCGGCCTTTGATGGAGAGCGGCTCTATGTCAGCTTCATGAACGATGGGGCGGTGCACACCACCGCAGTTACCCTCAAGGGAGAGCAGCTTTGGAGCACCAGGATCACGGATTACATTGTGCACCAGGGCTACGGCGCCTCGCCCATGGTTTACAAGTCCCTCCTCCTGGTGTCGGCCGACAACAAGAAGGCGGGTGCGATTTGTGGACTCGATCGGGCCACCGGCGACATCGTGTGGAAGGTCGATCGCCCCAGGATTCCCAACTATGTCTCGCCCATCGTCCATCGTCTCGGGGGCCGGGACCAGCTGGTCCTCTCGGGATGTGAAAAGGTGATGAGCCTGAATCCCATGACGGGGAAGATGCTGTGGGAGACCAAGGGATCCACCCAGGAGACGGTCACCTCCATCGTCACGGATGGCGAGCGCATCTTCGTGAGCGGCGGTTGGCCCAAGAACCACGTGCAGGCCCTGGAGACCGACGGCTCCGGGAAAGTCGCGTGGCGCAACATCAGCCGCGTCTACGTGCCCTCGATGCTCGTACGCGAGGGATATCTCTACGCCGTGATGGATGGAGGCTCTGCGATGTGCTGGAACTGCAAGAGCGGCGAGCGCATGTGGAAGGGGATCCTGGGGGGCACCTTCTACAGTTCCCCCGTGCTGGTCGGCGACCGCATTCATGTGCTCAACGAGAACGGTGGGTATTATGAATTCAAAGCAGACCCATCCAAGTTTGAGCTCGTTCACAAGGGGGTGCTTGGTGAGAAAGTCTTCGCCACCCCGGTCATCTGCGGAGGCCGGTATTACGCCCGGGTGGCGGTCTACGAGGATGACGTGCGGAGGGAGAAACTCCTCTGCCTCGGTGCCCGCAAGTAGGTGGGAAAAGCGGACGGTCCATCTCCCTGGGCACGCGCATCGCCCCTTTGCGCATTACGGGGACTCCAAGGCAAGCCCGCTCAGGACTCGCGGCGCTCTGATTTGGATATTTGTGAATATCCGATTCGATTGACTGACAAGTTCTGGGCTTGCGCCGGACGACTAATTTCGCCACATGGTGAATCTTGTCCCCCTTCCCCCTGTCTAACAGATCATGAAATCTGCCCTGTCTGTCCTCACCCTTGTCTTCACCGCGCTCCTCGCCACCGGAGGAGAACCCGTCGTCAATTCAAAGTCCGCCGTGCAAGGTGCCAAACCGGGGACCCCGGCATGTTCGAGTTGCAGCCTGGCGCCCTGTCGATGTGGCTACAGCCCGTCCTACTACACGCATTATCGTGGACCCTTGCGCAATGCCGGACGCATGCCCGCGCCCGTCGTGCCCCACTGGTCGCGCCCTCTCGCCCGTCGCACTACTTCGACTTGGACCAGATCGGTGACTCCCAGTCCGCGGATTCCCCGGGTGGTCCCCGCGCGGACTCCTCGTGTCACGCTGGGTTATGCGCCCTCCCGCTCTCACTCCCACCACCGCTCCCGCACGGGCACGGGCACGGTCCCCAGCCGCACGAGCACGCTGGTTCCCACTCCGCGTCGTCCGAGGGTAGTGCCCTCTCCCACTCCCAAGAAATCGCTGGGCTACGATCCTTCCGTAAGCTGGGCGCACGGCGGAGTGATCCGCCGCACGCGTCGCTGAAGATCACAGAAGCGGGCCCTTACTCGAGGCCGGGAATGACGGGCGGCTGATTGGCCGCAGTCTTGCGCTTCTCGAATTCGGCCTTCGAGATCGAATTGAGGACGATGTCGTCTTCGCCCTTGGAAAGGGTAAGTTTCTTGCCCTTGATCACGGCTGTGCCCTCGGATTCGCCGTCATCATCCTTGACCTTCATGGTCACCGTGCTGGTCTTCGGGTCGGTCTTGGTCACGATGTAGGTGGCAGTCTGCGCATCACCCATCGCGTAGATGATCACTTTGTCCTTGGTCACCTCCACGGCCATGTTGGCCAGCATGGCTTTGATCATCGGGATCATGGCGGCGGCGTTGGGATCGTCTCCAATTTCCTTCGTAAACTGCGCCATCATCGCCTCGGGATCGGGGGCCCAGTAGCCGATCATCTGTTCTTCCAAGGTCTTGCCTTTGGTGTCCTTAACCGTGTCGGTGTCCTTAACCGTGTCGCCCTTCTTGTCCTGGCCATAGCTGGCAGGCATCAAAGCAAGGGCGGTAATGGCTCCGATAGTAGTGATGAGGTTTCTCATGGCCACGCATCTTAGGCGCGAACTCTGAGTGGTGACAGAATTTTTCCGGCGGGTGGGGGAGCGTTGACTTGGTTCTCTTGGAGATCTGAATATCCAAAGGAGTTCTACGGTCCTTAACTGGCGGAACTGCGCGAGAAGCAGGGAAGTGGGGGTTCATCACGGTGGCGCAGAATTGGTTCCCGCGAGGTTGGCCCACCGAAGGGGGCGTGCCCGAAGGAGCGATCGAGTGGCTGAAATCAATCGACGATGCTGAATTGCAGAGCGAGGTCCTGGACCAGGTGAGTTGGACGTGGTCCGTTCACAATCGCGAGAGCCTGATTGACTACTTCGAGGGGGGGGTAGTGTTGTTTTCACGTCTCTTTTCTCGTTCTGTGTTGGTTCCGAGTGCCGGGATCCACAGATGAGAGAACAGATAAGTCTGTCTATACCGGGGAATTTCAGATTCCCCAGGATTCCGATCTCGAATCTGACAGGGGAGAGCGGAAGTCCCCTCTCCTCACGCAGCCTTGAGGAGCGCGACGGCGCTCTTCCGCGCCTGCTCAATGGGCCAGGCCGCACCGGCATTCTGGACCTGGGTGAAGGCCCCGGTGTAGAGGAGGAACCAGGCGTCCCCAAGATCGCGCGTCCTGGCCGGTGAGGATCCTGCTTCCCGGGCGAGGTCCTGCCAGAAGCGGCGGCTGGCCTCGGTGTGTTCGCGAATGATTTCCCGGCTCTCTGCGCCCGCTTCGGTCATGGCGGCGGTGACCGCGAAGGGGCAGCCGCGGAAGCAGTTGCCCGAAACCCGGCAGGAGAGATCGTCGAATTGGGCAGCGAGCTTGCGACGCAACGAGGTCCTGGAGGCGAGGACACCCCGCTGGCATTCTTCCGACCGCGCCGCTTCCTCGCGCAGCCAGGCCGCGCAGAGATCCTGTTTGCTCGGGAAGTGCTGGTAGAAACTCGCCTTGGCCACCTCGGCCTTTTCGATGATCTCGTTGATCCCCACGCACTCATAGCCGCGCTCGGTGAAGAGGCGGGTGGCGGTCTCGAGGAGGCGCTGGCGAGGCTTGCTCATGGGTAGAAGGTAGACCGTTCTGTCTGTTTGGCAAGACCGGCCCCGCGCCGGGGACGACGGATGCGCGTCTAGCGGGTCCCTTTCCCATGCCACCACCAGTGCCACGGCATGCGGTGCCGGTCGTCGTCCAGAATGTAGACGGTGGCCCGATCGCGCCGGCCGAGGCGGTAGGGCGCCTCGTCGCCGGCCTGTAGCTGCAACTCGACTCGTTCGGTGGATTCGATTTCCGGATCGTCGATGGGATTCACCATGATGATGGCCCGCGAGCTTCCCGCGGGAATGGTGACCTCCCCGCTCAAGGCCTCATAGTCGACTCCATTTTCGGCGTTGCCGCCGACCTGGTAGGGCACCGTCAGCTCGTTCTCGGTGGAGCCCCGGCGCCGGAGAAGGAAGGCGCCCGCGGAACGTTTCCCGGAGCCCTCGTGCGCGATGGGATCGAGGGCATAAATAGTGACGGTGGGCAGGGGGGCGGTGAGGGGCGGCGAAAACTTCACGGTGGCCGCGGCGGGATCGCCGTGCGGGGTGCCGAAGCTGTAGCCTCCGACGTAGATATCACCTTGCGCAGTGAAGGCAGCGGAGAGGCTGATTTGTCGTCCGCCCGTATTGCGGATCCATTCTCCGCACCACAAGAGGTTGCCCGCGGAATCAAGCTTCACGGCCCCGAATCCAATCCCGTTGCCCACTTCATCGAAGGTTCGACCGCCCACGCAGAGATTGCCCTGCTGATCGAACGCAATTCCGGAGATTCGTCCGGAGAGGGGATTGCGGTTCCATTCCCGGCGTCCTCGCCGGTTGTACTTCACTACCGAGAACTCGGCGCCCCCGGCCACATAGACTTGACCGCGGCGATTCACAGCAACGGCACTGGGGCTCTCGAAGTCCTCGTTGTCATTGGTGAACCTGGTCCAGAGCTTCCGCCCCCGTGGGGAGTACTTGATGGTGACCCAACGAGAGTCATAGCTGGTATCCACCGAGATTCCGGCCACGTGAATATTGCCGAAGCGGTCGATCGCCAGTGCATTGCCGCGATCCGATCCACCGGTGGGGCCATCAAAGGTTCGCTCCCAGATGAGATCTCCTTCGGGCGAGTACTTCAAGGTCGTGATATCAGTGTAGCATTCTTCGTCGCCGTCGTTACCGAGGTAGCAACGGTCGGTGGTGGCACCGGTCACCAGCACGTTTCCCCGGCGATCGAGAGCCAGGTCGCTGGGGCGATCGTCATTGCCGGCCGCTCCATCGAAGCGACGGACCCACAGTTCCGTTCCGTCGAGGTCGTACTTGATGGTGACATAGTCGAGGGTGTTGGTCTCGTTGTAGGAATAGCCGGTCACGTAGACCTGGCCGGCGGCGTTGACCGCGATGGCCTCGGGGGCGTCGCTGGAAGGCTGCGCATAGTGCGCGGTCCAGAGGAGTGCGCCCTCCGGATCAAATTTGAGGGTTACGATGTCTGCTCCGGTAGCCGGATTGCCAGGGGTAGCGATGGTGTTGCGATCGACGCCCGCCACGTAGACGTTGCCGGCATGATCGAGGGTGATCTCATGCGCAGTGGTTCGGTTCCCTCCCTTGAATGAATTTGTCCACTGCACCACGCCGGCGGGTTCGTATTTGACGACCACGATGTGATCGTCCCCCTCGTCGTCCTCGCCGGTGATCGCGGAGTAGACATTGCCCTCCCCATCGGTGGTAAGGGCCGCCACGTAGTCGAAGGGGGTCTGGGCACGGGTGGGAGGGCTTTCGTAGAGCGCAACCCACTCAGCAGGAGTGGCGTCGGCCGAAGAGGGAGCGGTGCTCAGGTTCAGGCCGAGGAGAGCGGCCGCCCAGAGGGGGACGAGATGGTGGGTCGAGATTCTCATGGAGTAACGAAATTTATAGAAGGGGGAGGCTAGCGCAAGAATGAGGGACCGCTAGGCAGTAATTGATTGTGCGGTTCCGGGTCTTGACGCCGGAGGGGGGTCTGGAGTGATCTCACGAGCCGCGCGGGGATCGGAGTCCTCATCGAACATGGAATGAAGAGGGCTCTTGTTATTGGATTGCGATTGCTGGGGGCCCTGGTGCTGTTCTCCGGGACCCTGGGCGCGGAAGAAAAGCCGTCGATCCGGGCCCTGCGGATCGAGAAGCCCCTGGTGGTGGACGGGCGCCTGGATGAGGCCGCGTGGCAGCGGGCCGAGAAGGGCGGGGGGTTCCGGCAATACGATCCCGGGCGCGGGACGCCGGTCACCGAAAAGACCGAGTTCGCGATCCTTTACGATGACGACTACTTCTACATCGGGGTGTGGTGCTGGGAGTCGGAGCCCGGGAGGGTGATGGCGCGCAGCATGAATCGAGACCGCATTTTCACGGGCTCGGACTTTCTCTACTTCTTCATCGATACCTTCCACGACCAGCGCAACGGCTATGTCTTCGCGGTGAACCCCACCGGGGCACAGAGCGACGCCTTGATCACCAACAACGTGGAGCGGAACTTCGACTGGGACGGAATCTGGGCTTCCAAGGCGCGCATCACCGACGAGGGCTGGTTCGTCGAGGTCGCGATTCCCTTCAAGACCCTGAGTTTCGATCCGCAGGGAACGGTGTGGGGCTTCAACATGTCACGGCGCATCCGGCGCAAGAACGAGGCCGTGCGCTGGACGGGGTGGCGGGATGAAATTCGATCCCACAATGCATCGGAGGCGGGCGACGTGACCGGCTTGCACGGGATGAAGCAGGGAGTGGGAATCGAGTTTTCGCCCTACACGGCGGGGCGCTATCGCGATGGCGCGCTGGGCAGTGGGTTCGAGGGGGATGTGGGGGCGGACCTGCGCTACCGGTTCACGCCGGGGCTCTCCGCCACCCTGAGTATCAACACCGACTTTGCGGAGACCGACGTCGACCAGCGCATCGTGAACTTCACGCGCTTTCCGCTCTTCTTTCCGGAGAAGCGCGACTTCTTCCTGGAGGACAGCGGGATCTATTCCTTCGGCCCGGCGATCAACTCCAGGAGGTCCAGGGGTGCGCCCTTGCTCTTGCCTTACTTTACGCGCCGCATCGGTTTGTCGGACGGCCAGATCGTTCCGATCCAGCTCGCCACCAAGCTGGCCGGGCGCCTGGGCGACTACGATATCGGATTCACCCACGCCATGTTGGACGAGCAACCCGGGCTGGACCGGCAGAACGTCTTCGCGGCGCGGGTGTCCAAACGGGTGCTCGAGCAGTCGAGTGTGGGCCTGATCGCGACGGCCGGTAATCCTGCTGCGGATCTCGCCAACTATGTCGGCGGGGCGGACTTCAGATTTCGCACCAATGAGCTCTTTGGGGACAAGATCTTCGCCGCGAATTTTTTCGGGCTGGGCAACTACGCGAAATTGAAGGCGGGTGGAGAATCCCGTGACTACGCTTACGGCGTCAGCCTGCACTACCCGAATGAGGTCTGGGATGGAGAGGTGAGTTACACGGAGATCGGGGCCGGATTCGATCCCGCCCTCGGCTTTGTGCGCCGCAGCGGAATCCGGGCGGCCTCGGGCCGACTGCGATGGAAGAGCCGGCCGGGCGGGGATAGTTGGTACCGCCAGTTCGCGGTGGGAGCGAACACCAATCTGTTCTACCTGATTGGCGGGGAGCTCGACTCGGCGAGGGTTTCGATCACGCCGCTCGACCTGGAACTGCAGAGCACCGACGAAATTCAATTCAGTATCAGTCACGAAGTGGACCGGCCCCGCGACGCCTTCGAGCTGGCCGATGTCATGATCCCGGCCGGAGACTACTCGTCGACGAGCGTGCAGGCCTCGTTTGAAACGACCAGCACTCGTCCGGTTTGGTTCGTGGCAGGAGTGCAGACCGGACAATTCTACGATGGATGGCGCACGCGCTACTCCGGGATGGTGGAGTGGAACCCGAATCGGCATTTCAGCATCAAGGCCAATTACCAGCACAACGACGTGCAACTCGATGCAGGCGACTTCGATGCGCACGTGGGCAGCCTCGGGGTAAAGTGGAACGTCACTCCGGATCTCGGCTGGTCGTGCCTCGTGCAGTACGACAGCATCTCGAATGCGATCGGGTTCAACTCGCGCATCCGGTGGGAGTATAAACCGGGCTCGACCATTTACCTGGTCCTGAACCAGTCCCTTCTGGCCCAGGATGGATCGTCTGGGCTGGAGTCCACCGATCTGACCCTGAAGGCGGACGCCACCTTTCGGTTTTGATTGCGCGGGGTGATTGGGTCAGAACCCATTGGTGCTGATTCTGAACTCCAAGGACGTTGCGAAGGCCCTCACCATGGCGGAGGCCATCACCGAGATGGAGCGTGCCTTCGCGGTCCTGGC
>JAYGGC010000004.1:0-46942 GCA_046581525.1 Roseibacillus sp.
CCTCTACCTGAGCGGCCGCAAGATCGGTGACGAGTTTCGTTACATCCTCGAACGGCGCTACGCCCAGAAGCTGCCCGGCAACATGCTGGAGCGCCCCGAGCTGCTGCTCAATCCCTGGGCAGTGCGCGATACCGAGAGCGGAGAAGAGTCCCTCGCTGAAGGCGAAAAGTATTCCCGCCAGCAACCCGGTTCCTCCGCCAAGGGTAAGCGGGGCTCCGCACACGGGCGGGATGGCCAGGCCGCGACAGACAGCAGCTCGCGCTCGATCGACTTTCTCGAGAATGCACCCGCCGAAATCTTCAACCTCAAGCCCGACAAGGACGGCAAGATCAGCATCGGCCTCGCCGCCTTTGGCGACCGGCAGCACGTCCACGTCCTGGTGGTGGATCCGGAAGGAGCCTCCTACCAGGAACTCTCCCTGCCCGATCGCAACACCGCAGTGCGTGACCTGCGCCTGGCGAACGCCCTCGATCCCGCCCGGCACTTCACCGAGCAGGATTCCGTGACCCTCCTGAAGAAGGGCGACAATCTCGAACTTCCCGATATTCTCACCGCCAAGTTCGAGGTCTTCGATCACCTCGGCTCCGCCTATCGCTACCTCCTCGCCCTGAAAAGCGATCCCACCTTCCGCGAGTTTGGATTCGTGGTCGATTGGCCGAATCTCGACGACAAGGAGAAGCGCGCCAAGTATTCGAAGTACGCCTCCCACGAGTTGAGCTTCTTTCTGGCCCAAAAGGATCCCGACTTCTTCAAGACGGTGGTGCGCCCCCACCTTGCCAACAAGAAGGACAAGACCTTCCTCGACCACTACCTGCTGGAAGCAAAGCTCGATCGCTACTTCGAGCCCTTTGAATACAACCGGCTCAACGCCCTCGAACGCATCCTGCTCGCGCAGCAGGCCAAGCGCCGACTGGACGGGATCCGCCTCGACCTGCGGGACCGCCTGACCCTGCGTCCCCCGAATCTCACTCGCGAGACCTTGTTTTTCGACAGCGCCCTGGTCTCCTTCGCCCTGAGCTCGGGGCGCAACAAAGCCCTGCAAGAAGGCCGTGCCGCGCTCGGCGTCAGGTTGGGGGACGACGTCGACAAGGTCGTTAACGTGAGCGGGAGTGTCTTCTCTGCCGAAGGGGGAGTGGCAGCCCCAGCTCCCGACGCACCACCGGTGAGGGACTTCCTCCGCCGCTCAAAGGAGAAGGCTGGTGAATTAAGCGTCGCAGGAAAGAAACTCGTTGCGAGCGAGGCGAAGGAAGAACTGGGGCTGCTGGAGAGAAACTACAAGAGGGCAGACTTCAAGAATCGCTTCGACGCCTACGGTGAGATCGACGCCGTGGTCGACGCTGGCGGAATGGTGTTCTATCGCGCCATCGAGACCACCAAGGAGTGGGCCGAAAACAACTACTACCGCCTCGCGATCGAGTCCCACACCTGGGCCCTGATCACCGAGAACAAGTTCTGGCTCGATTTCGCGCGACACGAAGGCGACGGGAACTTCGGATCCCGACACCTCGGCGAAGCCACCCGCAACGTTCACGAGATGCTCCTGGCCCTCGCGGTGCTCGATCTCCCCTTCACCGCTCCGGAGAGCAGGACCGAGGTTGAAGGCACCGCGATGCGGTTCACGGCCGGCGGACAGGCGATCGCCTTCCACCGTGAGATCAAGGAAGCCGCCATGGCGGACAACCCGCCGCCGCTCCTCGTGAGCCAGAGCTACTTCCGCCACGACGACCGCCACCGGATCGAGAACGGCGAAAAGGTCGACAAGTTTGTCACCGACGAGTTCGTGGCCGGAGTGGTTTACGGCGGACAGGTGGTGATCACCAACCCGACCAGTTCGACGCAGAAGCTCGAGGTCCTGATCCAGATCCCGAAAGGCGCCATCCCGATGCTCGGGCATCGCGCCACCGGCACGACGCGGTTGAGTCTCGCGCCCTACACCACGCAACGCCTCGAGCAGTTCTTTTACTTCCCCACCATCGGAATCTTTTCCTCCTATCCGGCCCATCTCTCGAAGTCCGGCCAAGTCGTGGGGCATGCCGATCCGTTCCAGTTCAAGGTCGTGGACAAGCCCTCGAAGATCGACGAAACCTCGTGGGCGCACATCAGCCAGTGGGGAACCGAAGAACAGGTTCTCGCCTATCTCGGCGCCCAGAACCTGCACGCCATCAAGCTCAACCGTATCGCGTGGCGTTGCCGCGAGAGTGCGGAGTTCCTTGTGAAGGCCCTCGCCGCCCTCGACAACCGGGGCGTCTATGAGCCCACCCTCTACAGCTACGGAATCCATCACGATCACGCTCCCGCGATCCGGCAGTACCTGCAGATGCAGGCCGCGTTCCTGAATTCCTGTGGCTCCTACCTCAAGAGCGAGCTGGTGACCTCCGATCCCATCGAGCGCCGCATCTACCAGCACCTCGAGTACAAGCCGCTCGTGAACAATCGCGCTCATACCGTCGGGGGCGCCCGCAAGATTCTGAACCAGCGGATCCGCACGCAGTACCAGCAATTCCTCACCATCCTGAGCCAGAAGGCGAGCCTCGATGATGAAGATCAACTGAGCGCGACCTACTACCTCTTCCTGCAGGACCGCGCCACGGAAGCGATCGAGCGCCTGGATGCCGTCAAGGTCGCGAAACTGCCTACCGTGCAGCAGTACGACTACTTCCAGGCCTACGCGGCGTTCTACCAAGCCAAGCCGGCCGAGGCGCGGGCCATCGCAACGAAGTATGCCAGTCATCCGGTGAACCGCTGGCGCGAACGCTTCGCTGCGGTCGTCGCGCAGGCGGACGAGATCGAGGGCAAGGCTCCGCAGATTGTCTCCGATGACAACCGCGAACAGCAACAGGCGGCGCGCGCCGCCGAAGAGCCCGCCCTCGAATTGAAAGTCGATGGCAGCGCGGTGACCCTGACTTACGAGCGCCTCGCCGCAGTGCAGGTGAACTACTACGTGATGGACCTGGAATTCCTCTTCAGCACCAACCCCTTCGTCTCAAGCGACGGGGGCGGATTCTCGGTGGTCCAGCCCAACAAGTCAGAACGATTGCAGCTCGCGGATGGCAAGCGGACCCACACCTTCGAGCTGCCGCGCGAGTACCAGAGCCGCAACGTGCTGGTCGAAGTCATCGGGGGCGGCAAGAAGCGTTCCGAGGCGGTGTTTTCCAACGAACTCCAACCAGCGGTCAGCGAACGCTTCGGCATCCTGACGGTCCGCCACGCCGAAGACGGCCGCGCCCTGCCGGCATCCTATGTCAAGGTTTACGCTCTGACGAAATCCGGACCGGTGTTCTACAAGGACGGCTACACCGACCTGCGCGGGAAATTCGACTACGCCAGCGTGAGCACGTCCGACATCGGAAGCGCCCAGAAGTTCAGCATCCTCATCATGAGCAACGATCACGGCGCCACCGTGCTGGAAGCGCCGCTACCCCAGTGCTAGCAGAAACGGGAGGAGGACCACGGTGCTCAGGATAGAGAAATTCTGAGCGCTCGCCTTCACGGCTGCTGGATCTGGAAGAAGAGCTCCGCAGAGCCACTGATATCGATCTCCACGAAGCCCGCGCCAAGGCCGGTGGTTGTGAGTCCGTCGGCGGCGATGTTCACGGCGCCGGTGAAAGGCGTGGCGGAAAGATCGGGAGAGGACTTCACCTCGTGAAGGGTGTTGGGCGCCCCTTCGAAAACGATGGTGAGTCGCCCGGGAGAAGTCTCTTCAACCAGGGTAATCTCAATGGCCGGCCCGCCACCCTTGGGACCTGGAGTTCCCATCGCAGCCAGGGTTGCAAGGTCGGGATCGCTGAGCTCCACCGCGTAGACGCGCAAGTCATCGAGAAGTCCATCAAACCACTCGCCTGCTCCGGCCCCGAGGCCCCCGATCGCGTAGGTCCCGAGACCGCTGTTGATTCCGATGTCGCCGACCGTAGTGGCGGCCAACACCCCGTCGAGATAGTAGTCGACGGACGAGGGCGCGCTGCCCCGAAACACATAGGCGACGTGATGCCACTCATCCTGGATCGGATTGGTCGCTCCGAAGTAGTCGAAGACGCCGTAGGTGGTCGCGATGAGTTGGATGTCATTGTTCTGGCCCACTCCAATTCCTCCTCCCCCGGTGTCGAAGAGTTTTGAGAAGTAGCGTTGTCGAGCGTGCGGGCTGGGACCGGAGAACGAGCAGACCCAGGTTGCAATCGTGAACCCATCACCATCGGTCCCCATCTCGGAGTAGAGATAGGCCCCTTGCGGAATCTCGATGAAATCCTGGTCCCCATCGAGCAGGAGTGCGCCCGGGCCCACCGCCGAAGAAGGCGCAGGCTGGGCGTCACCATTGACAGTTCCGTCGTAGTCGAGGCCTCCCGAATCGTCACCCAAGTTCCCGGGATCATCGAAGGTCCAGTGGGAAAGCTTGGAGGGACCTTCGAGATCGATGGCACCCGCCACCAGGGCACTGAGCACAATGGTGACCGTCGGAGTGATGTGATCGGTGGTGTCGAGAGTGAGGAGAGCGAGGAAGAAGCCCGCGCCTGCACCGGGATCGAAGGTCACGCCCAGGAGATCACTTCCGGAGGGAGGAATGGAGCCCGGAAGAGTGGTCACAGCATAGTTCGCAGCGCCCGGGCCGGACAACTGCGGATTGCTCAGGGTGAGGGCCGTTCCCGCCCCAAAATTGTCGACAAACATGGACGCAAGCTGCGGCCCCGGATTGTTTCCGAAGGCCCCGAAGGGAAGTCTCGCGTCAATGAAGATCTCGGGGTCCCGCACCAGGGCGCTGAGAGCAACCGTGAAGGTTTTGAATTGCGTATCGTTGGTATTGAAGGTGAGCACCGCCGGAAAGTCCCCCCCGGCGGCGGGGTCAAAGGTGATTTCAATGTTATCGGAAGCGAGTGGACCGATGGAGGCGGGGAAGTTCGTGATCGAGTAAGCGGCCGCGCCGCGCCCCGTGAGCTGCGCATTGCTGAGAAGGAGGGAATTGGTCGCACCCAGGTTGCGCACTTGGAGAGTCTCGTGAACCGGTCCGGGAACGGCTGAAAACACGCCGTAGCTGATGGCCGTTCCGGCACTGATCTCGGGGTCGCGGGCCGGGCCCAGATTGAACAACAACTGCGATGAAGCGAGCGCACCAAGCGAGACCCGCGGCTCAAAGACAAGTCCGTCGAAGTGATCACCGCCAAAGCCCAGAGGATGACGTCCCACCCCGATCACACGACCAAGGGTGTCGCCAAAGTCGTCCTTGGTAGTCGCAACGGATCCCGCTGCAACATTGCTGTCGTAGTACCAGGTCATGGTGCCATTGATCTTCCCGCCAGCCGCGGGATTACCATCGTGCTCGAAGACCATTGCGACATAGTGCCACTCGTTGACAGTGGGGGCGAACTCGAGGATGTGGGCACCGCTTCCCGAGTCGAAGTTCATGTCGAGATTTCCACCCCTCAGACGAAATTTCTCGGTCCCGGCATAGTCGATGATCGAGTTCACGTTGCCGCCGCCGAACCACTTGAACCAGCACTCGAAGCTGAAGCCTCCGTTCGCGATGACGGTGGCATTGAGAAGTTCCTGGGGGGCCCCGGAATTGACGCCCTCGCTGTTGGCATCGCCCGCACCCACCAGGGACCGGTTGCCCGCACCGGGGGGAATCCCGACGGTCGGGACGTCCGCGCTGAAAAGATTAATAAAATTGCCCACCGCCCTACCGGGTAAACCACCACCAATATTCGGGACAGTGGGAAGGCCGACCGCATCGATGGCGAAGACGCGGTAGTGAAAGACGGTACTCTGGCCGTGGAGGACGGCCGCCTGAACGAACGTGAAAAAAACGAGGAAGAATTTGAAACGAGTCATGGCGAGATTGCGGTGCGCGAACCATTTTATCCTAGGTGCAATCCATCAGCGAGCGACCTAAATACACTGCGAATTCGAGTCGACTGGAAACATCGGTCTCCACTGTCCTGATCATCCTCCGGACCTTCCGTCATCGCTTCGCTATGCCGTGACGAGCTGACCTTCGACTTTCCGGCCTTCGACTCTCCTCAAAGTTGGAGAGTGACCCTTTCCCGCCGACTCCTGATGCCGAAAGGACAAATCGCGTTCGAATTCATCCCCACCGACAACGCCGCCTTCTTCAGAATCGAGGTGGAGTAGTCAGGATGAAAGGCCTGCCCAGGTCGCGACTCCCGGCTCGCTGAGAGCGAGACACCCCGGAATCCCAGCGGATTGGACTCCAATCGTGTGATTGTTGCACAATTCGGGCTTGCCAATCCGTAGCTTGCAGATCCCGATATCCGGGCTCTCAGCAACCACACCCACACTGAATGAAACGCCTCTCTCTCATTGTCCCCCTCATCCTCGCGCTCCTCTGTCCGCTCTTCATGTCGGCCAAGAAGAACGACGAGGTGAAGCACATCGTCTTCATCGCCGGCAATCGCAGCCACGGATCCGGTGAGCATGAATTCTACGCCGGCTGCATGCTCCTCGCCAAAGCCCTCAACGAGCAGAGCGGACTCAATGTGAAAGCCACCGTCCTGCACGCCAACTGGCCCAAGAAGGACAAGGCGATTCTTGAGACGGCCGACACGGTCGTGATCTACGCGGATGGCACCAGTGGTCACGCCGGGCAGTGGGAATTCCTCGACAGCCTCGCCAAGAAAGGGGTGGGCATGGTCTTCATGCACTACGCGGTGCACCCCAGTGCGCAACTGGGCAAGCAGTACTACCAGCCGTGGATCGGCGGGGCGATGGAAAGCGGTTGGTCGGTCAACCCGCACTGGGTGGCCGACCTCAGCATCATCAAGGACCACGAACTCGGCAACGGGGTGCCTGACAAGATCACCTGCCTCGACGAGTGGTACTACAACATGCGCTTCATCGATGAGCGCGACAAGGTTCTCGATGTCCTTACCGCGGTCCCGACCCGCAAGAACATGAATCGTTACATCAACATGTGGAACAAGCACGGGGTCGAGGGACTCGATAAGAAGCAGACCCTGATGTGGGGTTACGAACGACCGAACAAGGGCGGACGGGGAATCGGGTTCACCGGTGGCCACTATCATCACACCTGGGCGATCGATGGGACTCGCACGGCGGTACTCAATGCCATCGTCTGGACCGCGGGCATGAAGGTTCCCGAAGGAGGAGTGAAGTCGAAGACCCCGACCGAAGACGAATTCAATGCCAACCTCGACGACTACGGCAAGAACACGAAACGACTGAAACTTCCCAACCCCGAGGATTGGAGGAAGCTTCCTCCCGCAAAGGTCAACGAGAAGCGAGAGGCGGGTTTTAATCAGGGTGCCGGAGCGAAGGGAAACCCAGCCCCGGCACCCGTGGAAAAGAAGATCGCAACCAAGGCGCTCTACAAGGGACCGCTCATGAAGAGCGGAGACAGGGAGCGGCTCGTCTCGATCGATGTCCCGGTCAAGGGCCGGGATCTCTACCTCGTGGTCTCAGACGAAGGCGACCAGAGCCACGACTGGGCGAACTGGATTGAGCCGGTGGTGACCCTCAAGGATGGCAGCACCCAGGACCTGACCGCCTACGCCTGGAAAATGGCCAGCACCGGCCACGGCAGCATCGGGAAAGGCACAAACTGCCAGGGCAAGCCCCTGACGATCGCAGGCAAGACCTTTGCAAAGGGTCTCGGAGTGCATGCCGATTCGGTGATTCACTACAAGGTTCCCGGCGGATTGACCCGCTTCCAGGCCAGGGTCGGCCTCGACGACGGCGGTGCAGACCGGGGGCAGGGTCCTACCCCGGCTTCGGTCCGCTTCTACCTCTTCACTGAGGAGCCGAGTGGCATTGCGAAAGCTGGTGACCGGTTCGACCCCGGCAATCTCGCCCCGCAGATGGTGCCGCTGGAGGCGCTGGAAGCCCCTGAGGATCTCGAGGTCACCGTGTGGGCCACCAGCCCGATGCTGCTCAACCCCACCAACATGGACACCGACGCAGCGGGCCGTATCTGGGTGGCCGAGGGCGTGAACTACCGGCGTCACCAGAAGCGTCGCCCGGAGGGTGATCGCATCGTGGTCCTGGAAGACAAGGACGGCGACGGAAAAGCCGACAGTGCGCATACCTTCGTGCAGGATCCCGAGCTGGTGGCCCCTCTCGGCATCAGTGTCATCGACAACAAGATCATCGTCGCGCAGCCGCCCAACCTGATCGTCTACACCGACGTCAACCGCGATCTGGTCTTCGATCCGAAGGTCGACAAGCGCGAGAATCTCCTCAGTGGCTTCAACGGAAAAAATCACGATCACAGTTTGCACGCAGTGGTCGGTGGACCGGATGGAAAGTGGTACTTCAACCACGGCAACACCGGCGCGAACTTCAAATCGAAGGACGGGAAGGAGTTCTGGATTGGCGGTCCCTACAAGGGCGGTGGAGGCGAATGGCCGCTCGACCACCGGGGCTTCGCGGGGAAGACGAGCGACGACGGCCACGTGTGGGTTGGCGGATTTGCGGGCAAGATGAATCCCGATGGATCACAGGTGCAGATTATTGGGCACGGGTTCCGCAACAGCTACGAGCACACCGTCACTTCCTTCGGTGACGTCTTTCAGAATGACAACGACGACCCGCCTGCCTGCCGCACCACCTGGTTGATGGAGGGCGGCTTCCTTGGCTTCTTCTCCCCGGACGGCAAACGCCATTGGAAAGCCGACCAACGCCCGGGACAATCGGTGCCCGAGGCCCATTGGCGACAATGGGATCCAGGAACCCTGCCTCCCGGCGATGTCTACGGCGGCGGATCACCCACCGGAATCTGCTTCTACGAAAACGGAGCGCTTCCGGTGAAGTACGAAGGACTGCTCGCGAGTTGCGATGCCGGGCGCAGGGTGGTCTTCGGCTATCATCCGGAACTCCGGGAATCAAACTTTCTGCTGGAGCGCTTTGACTTCTTCAAGTCGAAGGCCGGGAACATGTTCCGCCCCTCCGACGTGATGGTGGGTGCGGACGGCGCAATCTACGTGGCAGACTGGTTTGACCCCGGGGTGGGTGGCCATAACGACAGGGACCAGAGTTGCTCGGGCACGATTTACCGCATCGCCCCCAGGGGATTCAAACCGCAGATTCCCAAGGCTTCCGCCGATACCATCGAGGGGGCCATCACCCTCTTGCGCAGCCCCGCGCAGAACGTGCGCTTCGCGGGATTCGAAGCGCTCAAGAAGGCAGGAGCCAAGGCCCTGCCCGCCGTGCGCTCACTTCTTGAGCACCGCAACAAGTACGTCCAGGCCCGCGCGGTCTGGCTTCTTGCCTACCTCGGTCCGGAGGGACTCAAGCTCCTCAATGAGCTCATCGAGAGCCCGAAACCTGAAGTGCGCCTGCTCGCCTTTCGCGCGCTGCGCAATGCCGGACAGGACCCCCTCCTCCTCGCCCCCAAATTTATCCAGGATCCCCATCCCGCGGTGCGACGCGAACTCGCAGTCTCTCTGCGCGATGCCAATCCGCTCCGCAAGGCGAGTTACGTCAACTTTCTGCTCACCCGTTGCCGGGCGAGCGATCGCACCTACCTCGAAGCGTGCGGACTGGCCGCCGAGGGCGTGGAAGACCGCGTTTGGATCTCGCTGCGCACCGTCGCGAAGGCCACCGATCCCCTCGCGTGGTCCGCACCCTTTGTGAAGGTGACTTGGCGGCTGGGCCCGGTCGTGGCGATCGATTCGCTGCAGAAGCGCGCCGAGAGCCCCACCCTCTCCGATCCCACTCGCCTCTTCGCAATCGAAACTCTCGCCTTCATCGACGACCCGAAAGCCGCGCAGGCCCTCGTCGAAGTCGCCAAGGTGAAGGGCCCGGTCGGAGCCGAGGCAGCGCGCTGGTTGATCCACCTGGGTGCCACGCGCTGGAACGAATTCGACGTGGTTGCGCTGCTCAAGAAGGAAGGCATCTACGATCCCGCGAAGCAGAATGTCACCGAGATGGTGGTGCCCGTGTTCGAAGGCACTTCCAAGCTGCCGCCCCTCAAGGAACTCCTCGCCATGAAGGGTGATGCGGCCAAGGGAAAAACGGTGGCCGCGCGCTGTGTCATGTGCCACGAGGTCGATGGTCAGGGCGTGAACTACGGCCCCTCCTTCCGCGGTTGGATCAAGAATCAGGGCGAAGAAAAGTTTCTGCGCGCAGTGGTCACTCCTTCCGCCGAAATTGCACACGGCTACTCCGGAAGCATCGTGCGCCTGAAGGGCGGCGGCGAGGTGCACGGCCTGGTGCTCAGCTCGAAGAATCCCCTCATCGTGCAAAGCCAGGGCGGCCTGGTGCAGATGATTCCCGCCAACAAGGTGCAGAAAGTAGAGCCGCTCAAGCGCTCGCTCATGCTCTCGGCCGATCAACTCGGACTGACCGCGCAGGACCTGGCGGATCTGACCGCGTATGTGAAGACCTTGAAGTGAAGACCTGCCTTGAACGTCTGCAGGAAGCCCTCGCCCACCCGCCCATACCACTCACGGTCCTCGCCAATTGCCGGTGTTTTTTCGAGACGGAGAGGCGGATTCCTGTTCGTATACTCCCACCATGACCACTCGCCTCTGCCTCGCCTCGCTCGCCCTGGCGTTTTCCAGCGCCTCCCTCTTCGCCGACGACCCAGCCGTTTTCGGTGAGAAGTTTGCCAAGCTCGACGGCAAGGCCACCGGCGAGTGGTGGAAGGGGCCGCCCACTCCCAAGCCGGGTGCCAAGCCACCTAAGCGTGCGCCCAAGAAGATGATCAACCTGAATGTTCCGCGCGACGAGGTGATCGGATTTGGAATCTACACCCACGATCACGGAGTCCTGAAACTCACCGCGCAGCTCTTTCCCCTCAAGCCGGACGAAGGAAGGGAAGTGCGCCTCGAGTTCAAGAGAGGCGAGAAGTGGGTGGAGGCTGCCAGGGAGAAGGTGATCTTTCCGGGATGGAGTGCGCACTTTCGCATCGAGAGCTGGGACAACACCGCAAACGTTCCCTACCGCTTGCGCCACGGCGAGAAGGCGGTCTTTGAGGGACTCATCCGCAAGGACCCCATCGGCAAGGACGAGATCGTGGTCGGTAACTTGTCCTGCAACTCGAGCCGCACGCCGGGCCAGCGGCCGCAGATCGTGAAGAACCTCCTCGTTCACGATCCCGATCTCATCTTCTTCGCCGGTGACCAGACCTATCATCACACCCAGCACACTGCCGGCTGGCTGGAGTTCGGGATGCAGTTCCGCGAGGTGTTGAAGGACCGCCCGTGCATCACGATCCCCGACGACCACGATGTGGGCCAGGGCAACATCTGGGGCGAGAACGGGAAGAAGGCCGATTCGGCGGCGGGACCATCCGGTGGCTACTTCTATCCCGCCCGCTACATCAACATGGTCCAGCGCTGTCAGACCTGGCACCTCCCCGATCCCTACGACGCCAATGTGATCGAGCGCGACATCACGGTCTACTACACCAGCCTGCGGGTAGGCGGAATCGACTTCGCAATCCTTGAGGACCGCAAGTTCAAGAGCGGACCGAAGGGCAAGATTCCCAAGATGGGACCGCGGCCCGATCACATCAACGATCCCAAGTACGATCGCAAGTCAGTCAACGTCAAAGGGCTCAAGCTTCTCGGCGATCGCCAACTTGTCTTCCTCCACGAGTGGGGCCAGGACTGGACCGGCGCGACCATGAAGTGCGTACTCTCGCAGACCGCCTTCTGCGGGGCGGTGCACCTCCACGGCTCTCCCAAGAACCGCCTCCTGGCCGATCTCGATTCCAATGCCTGGCCGCAAACCGGCCGCAACAAGGCTCTCCGTGAGATCCGCCGGGCGTGGGCCCCGCACCTCTGCGGAGACCAGCACCTTGCGGTCACGGTCAAGCACGGGATCGACGGCTACCGCGATGGCCCTTACGGATTCACCAGTCCTGCCCTGGTCAACACGATCTACGGCCGCTGGTGGCACCCGCTCGATGAGAAGGCCGGCCCGAACCCGGTTCCCAAATCTCCCCTGCCCTGGACCGGTGACTACGAGGACGGCCTCGGCAACAAGATCAGCATGCTGGCCTATGCCAATCCGGAAGACCGCGGCGACGAGCGCAAGCGCGCCGACGGCTACGGGGTGGTGCGCTTCAAGAAGTCGACTCGCGAGGTGACCTTCGAATGCTACAAGCGATTCACCGACGTGAAGACCGACAAGAAGAACGCGCAGTTCCCGGGCTGGCCGATCAAATTCAACACCCGTGAGAACGACGGCCGCAAAGTGTACGCCAAGCTGCCCAGATTCGCGGTCAAGGAATACGACCATCCGGTCTACCAGGTGATCGAGGACGCGACTGGTGAGATTCTCTACACCACCCGCTCCGAGACCCGGACCATCGAGGCGTCCATCTACGGACCCGGCAAGTACACCGTGAAAGCAGGCAAGGACAAGCCGGAGATCGTCGTCCTTGAGAGCTTTGAAGTGAAGGCCAAGTGAGAGCACTTTTCTTCCTCCTGCTTCTGGGCTCCGGGGCTCTCGTCTCGGGCGCCACACGCCCAAACATCCTCCTGGTCTATACCGACGACCAGGGCTACGGCGATGTGAGCTGCCTGAATCCAAAGGCCAGGTTCAAGACTCCGGCACAGGACCGGCTTGCACGCGAAGGGATGACCTTCACCGACGCGCATTGTTCCGACACGGTGTGTACACCCTCCCGCTACGGATTGCTCACCGGACGCTACAGTTGGCGCACCACTCTCAAGCGTGGCGTGTTTGGCGCGGAGAAGACCTGCCTCATTGCCGACGGCCGGGTCACGCTCGCGTCCTTCCTTCGTGACCAGGGCTACCACACCGCGATGGTTGGCAAGTGGCATCTCGGGATGGATTTTCCCGGCAGCAAGGGGAAGCGCGATTGGTCGCAACCGGTGCTGGACATGCCCCTCGACAAGGGCTTCGACTATTTCTGGGGCATTCCAGCGTCCATGAACTACGGCGTGCTCGCCTGGTTCGAAGGACGCCACGCCGCGGTGCCGCCCACCCTCTGGACCAAGAAGAAGCGCAACAAGATCGCGCTCTCGGACTATCGCATTGCGCCGCCTTACGAGAAAACGCAGCAACCCGATCTCATGGAAGTGGCGCCCGATTTCGTGGACAGCGAGTGCCTGACGCGCTTCACCGACCAGGCCATCGAGTGGATCGAAGGGGTGGCCGAGGAGGCGCGCCAGGGAACTCCGTTTTTCCTCTACCTGCCCTACACCTCCCCTCACAAGCCCGTGATCCCGATCGAGAAGTTTCGCGGACAGGGTAAGGCCGGCGCCTACGGCGAATTCATGATCGAGACCGACTGGCACCTGGGACGTCTGCTCGATCTCCTGGATCGGGAGAAGCTGAGCGAGAACACGATCGTGATCTTCACCGCCGACAACGGCCCGGAGACCACTTGGAAGGAGCGCATCGAGAAGTATGCGCACCACAGCTCCGGCCCCTACCGGGAGGGCAAGCGCTCAATCTACGAGGGTGGTCATCGCGTTCCCTTCTTTTTCCGTTGGCCGGCCAAGGTGAAGGGCGGCTCGAAGTGGGACCTGCCGGTCTGCCAGACCGACCTCCTCGCCACCTTCGCCAACATTCTCGGCAAACGGCTCCCAAATAAGGCGGGCGAAGACAGCATCAGCTTTCACCAGGCCTTCAGCGAAACGCAGATCACCACTCCGCCACGCCTCCCCATCATCCATCACGGCGCCAACGGCCGCTTTGCGATCCGCCACGGAAAGTGGAAGCTGGTGATGGAGTCGAAACGGAGGGCCGAGAAGCGTGAACTCTACGACCTCCAAGCCGACCCGGGCGAGAAGAACGATGTCCGCCTGGAACATCCCGAGATCGAAAAGAAACTGCTCAAGCAACTCACCGACATCGTCACCAGCGGCGCCACGCGACTCGACGTGGAATCAAAGAACGACACTCCCCCCTGGGACGATCTCGGGTGGATTGTGAAGTAAGTCATCCAAGCAAAATCATGCGACTCCTCATCACCCTTCTCCTTCTGGGCACCGGGCTCTGGTCTCCGCTCACCGCCGCGCAGACTCCCAACATTCTCCTCATTCTCGTCGACGACATGGGTTATGGCGACCTGAAGAGCTACAACTCGAACTGCAAGATCCCCACTCCTCATCTCGACAAGCTCGCGGAGGCAGGGATGCGGTTCACCGATGCCCACGCGCCCGGACCGTTGTGCCACTTGTCTCGCTATGGACTCATGACCGGGCGCTTTCCCTTTCGGGCCAATCCCGGCGCCTGGCGCACCAAGCCCACCATCGCGGAGGGGCGCATGACGATCGCTTCGCTCTTGAAATCGAAGGGCTATGGCACTGCGATGGTTGGAAAGTGGCACCTCGGCTTCCAGGAAAATGGTTACGAGAACCCCCTCCCGGGCGGACCGGTCGATCGGGGCTTCGACAGCTACTTCGGCATCCGGGCCTCCACCGACATCCCCCCCTACTTCTACATCCGCGGCAACCACGCGGTCATGCCTCCCACCAACAAGATCGGCGCCAACAAGAGCAAGGGCTGGTCACCGATCCAGGGCGCCTTCTGGCGAGCGGGCGGAATTGCTCCCGACCTCAAACTCGATGATGTCCTCCCACGTTTTACCAATGAAGCCATCGAGGTCATCCAGAAGCGAAACGCCGAAAAGCCACTCTTCCTCTACCTCGCCTACCCGGCGCCCCACACTCCGTGGCTCCCGTCCGACAAGTTCAAGGGCAAGAGCGGGGCAGGAATGTATGGAGAGTTCATGGCGATGGTGGATGCCGAAATTGGTCGCGTTCTGAAGACCCTCGACGACGCCAAGATGAGCAAGGACACCCTCGTCATCTTTTCCTCCGACAACGGGCCGGTCTGGTACGACGAAGACGTCAAACGCCTGGGCCACGATTCCTCGGGAGGCTTGCGCGGGATGAAGGCCGACGCCTGGGAAGCAGGCCACCGCATGCCATTCCTCGTGCGCTGGCCCGGCCAAGTCAAGGCCGGCTCAGTGAGCAAGCAAGCAATCTGCTTTACCGATTGTCTCGCCACCTTCGCGGAACTGACCGGTGCAAAATTGCCGAAGGGAGCCGGACCGGACAGTGAGAGCTTTTTCAAGGTCCTGAAGGGCACCCACCCTGAAGGCAAACCAATCCGTGGTCCCATCGTGATGGAGTCGGGAAGCGGTGCGATGTTGATTCGCGACGGTGACTGGAAGCTCATCGACCGGCTTGGCTCGGGAGGATTCTCCAAACCCAAGTCGATCAAGCCGGGACCGGGTGATCCCAAGGGTCAGCTCTACAACCTCGCGGAGGATCCCGGTGAAGAAAGCAATCTCTGGAAGAAGCATCCGGAGATCGTGGGACGGCTCACCAAGCGATTGCAGGAGATCGCGGGAAGGAAGTGATCCAACCGTTCATCGCCGATCCGGCACCCTGTCCTCGACCCGGAGCAGTTCCTCCAAGGCCTCCAGCCGCGCCCGCATGGCCTCCACTTCGGCATCCCTCTCCTTGAGCTTGGCACTCAATTCCTTCACCGCCGCAATCGCCTTGATCATCGCCGGAGAGGTGTCCACCTGCAGGATCTCACCGTGGTCATGAGCGCGGTCATGAAGGAAGGACCTCGCACGATTACATCAGGCCCGAATTGCGGTGCCGACTTTACAAGCCCCCGGGCCGTGACCACGGTGGGAAAGCGGCATGAGAGCAGCGGCCGGAAAAACCCATTAAACCAACCGCTGGCTCTCACACCACCTAGAAATCTACCGCCCGCCGGAGCAGGTATCCACCCGTTTTCGGCGGGCGCTTCAATATCTGGAATCCTCGGGTTGTCGAGAGCTACTCGAACGCAAGCTACAAAGTTTCATCATTTTCCGGTCCGATTCTACAACTGCTTCTCGAACTGCTTGGTAGTAGGGTTCTTAAGGACTTTGCCTCCTTCGAAGATCTGCCCATTCATGGCGATATAGACTCCGGGGGGCTTGGACTGCGCAGCTGCCATTGCGAATCCTATATTGTAAACTGCATCTGTTTCGCGGAAACGCGCGGGCGCGAGAGAACCCGTCAAGACGATGCACTTGCCCTCGATGCCGAGCATGGCCTCCGCGGTCACCGCCATGGTGTCGGTCCCGTGGGTAATCACAATCCAGTCTTCCGCCGCTTCCTCGCAGGCAGTCCGAATGGTGGCACGGTCAGCGGCGGTCAGATCGAGAGAGTCCTTCCGCATGAGGGAGACCACGCGGCAATCGAGGGTGACACCCGATTCACGAAGGAGCACCGGGATCACCGACTCGCCTACTTCGTAGTCCGACTTTGCATCGAAGTAGATCTTATCGATGGTCCCCCCGGTAGTGAGGATCAGCAACCGTTCCATCAGCCGTGGTGGAGGGATGACGGATTTCACAGCCTTCTTGAAGCGCTAATTCCGGCCGCAATCATTTCGAGGGCGCAGCCAAGCCCAGGATCCGCGCGAAGAACTTGGCCATGGCCGGAGCACTCTGGTCCTTGTGTTGATTGAACACGCCGTGGCCCGCGCCATCGATGCGCAGGTAGGTCACGTCTTTCGCGCCGGCCTTCTTCAGCGCCTCCACGAAGAGGTCGCTGTGTTTCACGTTCACGGTGGAGTCCTTGGTGCCGTGGAAGAGCAAGAGGGGCGGAGCATCCTTGCGCACGTGGTGAATGGGAGAAGCCGCCTTGCCTCGCCCTTTCAGCCCCTCCGCAGGCCCTGCCAGCAAGCCTCCCGCTCTCCCCTGCCGCTCCAATCCACCTTCAAAGAGCAGGAAGTCGGTCGGGGTCGCCGAGGCACACACGGCCTGCACAAGGCTGGAATAATCCAGATACGGTCCGTCGCCTTCGAGGCCGGCCTCCCTGATCACCAGTCCGAGCATGCACACGAGGTGGGCACCCGCGGAGTTGCCGTAGGCGCCGATGCGTTTTGGGTCGAGATTGTACTTTTTGGCGTTCGCGCGAAGCCAGCGCACGGCGTTCTTCACGTCATTCACGCAGGCGGGAAAGGGTGCTTCATCGACGAGTCGATAGTTCACCGTGATGCAGACGTAGCCTTTCTGGGCATACTCGATCGCGCCGCGCAGAAAAGTCCCCGTGCGCTTGTCGCCGTTGCGCCAGCCCCCGCCGTGGACAAAGACGATCGCGGGGCGCGCCTTTTCGCTCTTGGCCACGGGCATGACGAGATCGAGCTTCCACGCCTTGCTCTCGCCCTCGCGGTAGGACAGGTCGGGGACGATGGTGACGTCCTTGGGGGCAGTCCGGAGCAATTCTTCGGTGTCCTGGACCCGCTGGCGCCGTTGCTGGGGTTGCCGGCGCCCCTGGTTGTCGGCCAAACGTTTCGCGAGGGCATCGAGCTCGCTTCGGTCGAGAAATCCATCCTTGTTGGCATCATTGCGGTCAAAGAAGCGCTCCATCAGTCCGCTGGTCTCGGCCTTGGCCAGTTTACCGTCCCCGTTCTTGTCACTCTCCTTCAGCCAACCGGCAGAGCGTCCGTCGGCCGGGGGATTGGCGGGCTTGCTGTCCTGGGCGAGGACGACCGCAGAGGACATCAGGAGGAGGGTCGCGATCGTGTTCTTCATGGGTCTCTTTCTCAGCCTGATGAAACCGGGGCAGCGACGCGAGGTTGTTCTCAATCTCATGCCCTGACGCTTGATTCGCCCGGTCAAGCAACCTCTAGTGATCCAATGAATCGGCTCCTCACCCTGCTTTTCTCTGCCTCCTGCCTCTGGCATTCTGCCTCGGCGGCCTCGCCACCAAACATCCTGATCCTCTACGGAGACGACCTCGGATTCGGCGACCTGGGCTGCTACAACCCCGAGTCCAAGATCCCGACCCCCAACCTCGACCAACTCGCCAAGGAAGGGATGCGATTCACGGACGGTCATTCCTCCTCGGGAATCTGCACCCCGAGCCGCTACGCCCTGCTCACCGGCCGTCATCACTGGCGCAAGTTTCACGGCATCGTGGGCCCAATGGGCGGCTCCGTCTTCGTGCCCGATGACCTCACTCTTCCCGAAATGTTGAAGGAAAAGGGCTACACCACGGCCGCAATCGGCAAGTGGCACCTGGGCTGGGACTGGAAGGCGATCAGGAAGCCGGACCCCAAGCCGCAGGGCCAGGGTAGAAGGAAGGCCCTCGGCCCGGAGGCCTACGATTGGAGCAAACCGGTTCCGGACGGCCCGCTCGCGCACGGTTTCGATTCCTACTTCGGCGACACCGTGATCAATTTTCCGCCCTACGCCTGGATCGTGAACGACCGCCTGCCACGCGCGCCGGATGTCATGATGGACAGTTCGAAGTGGAAGAAGATCAAGGAAGGTAACTGGGAGTGCCGTCCCGGGCCCATGGCCTCTGACTGGGACCCCTACCAGAACATACCCACCACCACCAAACGGGCCACCGAGTTCATTCTCTCCCGGTCACCGGATGCACCAAATTCCAAGGCCCGGCCCTGGTTCCTCTACTTTGCCTTTCCCAGCCCTCACGCTCCGATCATCCCGAACGATCAGTTCGACGGAAAATCCAAGGCCGGTCCCTACGGCGACTTCGTCCACGAGACCGACCACGCCTGCGGGCAGATCCTCAAGGCGCTCAAGGCGTCGGGCCAGGCCGAGAACACCCTGGTGGTCTTCACCGCCGACAATGGCCCCGAGAAGTATGCCTACGCGCGGGACCAGAAATTCGACCACTGGTCGTCCCAGCCCCTGCGCGGGCTCAAGCGCGATATCTACGAGGGCGGTCATCACGTCCCCTTCATCGTGCGCTGGCCCGGCGAGGTGCCGGCGGGAAAATCCTCGCCGGCCCTGGTCAGCCAGATCGACCTCTTCGCCACAATCGCTGAAATTGTAGGCTTTAAGCTCCCCGACAAGGCTGCCGAGGACAGTCACAATCAGCTCCCTCTTCTCACTGGCGAACTCACGGCCCCTCCGATCCGCACCACGCACATCCACAATACCAAGGCCAATCACTATGCCATCCGGCACGGGGACTGGCTCCTGGTCGACGGCAGAACGGGCTACGTTTCCGGCCGCAATGCCCAGTGGGAAGGAAAACACGGCTACCAGGCGGACAAGGAGGAGGCGCAGCTCTTCAACTTGAAGGAGGACCTGGGCCAACGCCACAACCTGATCGCAAAACACCCCGGGAAGGCGAAGGAACTTCGGAGCCTCTTGAAGAAAATTCGGGAGCAGGGATACAGCGCCCCGCGGCTCGCAAAGTAAATTTCCACCTTCGTGTTTCCGACTTGGCAACGATCCTGCGGAAGGAAGTTTCCAATTTCGACTTTCCGTTTTGGCGGGAAGTTTGTAGACCCTTGACTTCCCCTTCCATGTCTCCGCTCTCACCTGCCGTCTCCGCTCACCCCCGCCGCCTCCGCACACGCTCCCGGCTCGGGAAGTACCGCATCGAGGCCCTCCTCGCGGAGGGCTACTACTCGAACGTCTATCGCGCCTTCGATACGATCGAAGGTCTCCGCGTCGCCCTCAAGATTCCCCACCCTCACCTCGCTGACGACTCCTTCCTGGAGGGGTTCCGGCACGAAGCCCGGCTCACCGCGAAGATCGAGAGCCCTCGCCTGCTGAGCCTCAAGGACGCAAGCGTGATCGACGGTCACTTCGTCCTGGCCTACCCGCTCGGCATCGAGAGCCTGGCCGACCGGCTCACCCGGCGCCTCTCGACGCAAAACCTCGCGGTGATCATCGAGCATTGCCTGGAAGGCCTCGCCGTCCTGCACCAGCAGCGAATTCTCCACTGCGACATCAAGCCCGAGAACTTCATTCTCTTTCCCGGTCCCTCGGTCCGCCTGGCCGATTTCGGCATCGCGCGCATCGCGAATCGCACCCTAAATGCCTCTGGCTCAGGCACTCTCGGCTACATGGCCCCCGAGCAGGCGATGGGCAAACCGTCCTTCCGATCTGATGTCTTTGCGATGGGCCTCCTTCTTTACCGCATGCTCACCAAGCACCTCCCGGAGTATCCGTTCGCGTGGCCACCTCCTGAAAACGCCAAGTTACGCCGCAAGGTCCATCCCGAATTCATCGCCCTCATTCGCAAGGCTCTCGAAGTCTCCCCGCGTCGTCGCTTCCGTGATGCGGACGCCTTCAACAGGGCATTCCGCCAAATCCGCCGGCGGGCTCTCTACTAACGAGATGGCGTGAGTACAGCCCGTCCAGCCTCCGACCAGCCAAGCGCTGCGACGCTCTTGCTGGAGGCTGATCTGGGCATGCCGCTCCTCATTTCCCTCCCCCATGGAAATGCCGCCGTTCTCACCTGGCCCCATCCCCTGCGAGGGACCCCCAACCAGGATAGCGCCGCCGTCCTTCGCGCGGGACCGGACAATGTACTGATCGCGGTGGCCGACGGCATGGGCGGGACCCGGCGGGGCGGGACTGCGGCCGGCATCCTGCTGGCCCACCTCGCAGATCGAATTCCGGTCCTTCCTCCCGGGCAACTTTTGCGCACTGCTATTCTGAACGGCATCGAGAGCGCCAACCAGTTCATCATCAAGAAGGTTCCCGACGCAGGCACCACCCTCGCGGCCGTCGAAGTCAACGAGCACACCGTGCGCCCGTATCACATTGGCGATTCCGCGATCATGGTGGTGGGTCAGCGCGGAAAACTGAAACTGCAGACCGTGTCGCACTCCCCGGTGGGATTCGCGGTGGAGGCTGGTCTTCTCACCGAGCAGGAGGCCCTTCAGCACAACGAGCGGCACCTCATCCTGAATGCAGTGGGCTCCCCTGACATGCGGATCGAGCTCGGCTCTACCATCCCGCTTGCCCGCCACGACACCGTCCTGATCGCCAGCGATGGCCTCACCGATAACCTGCGTCTCGACGAGATTATCGAGCTCGTCCGCAAGGGACCCCTCGAAGTGGCGGTCGACAACCTGGCGTCACTCGCCCGCGCACGGATGCTCAGGCGCACGGCCGACCAACCCTCCAAACCGGATGACCTGACCATTGTGGCCTACCGGAGATCGGGGTGAGATCAACCGGTTGGTGATCCGGGGCGATTCCTTCGTGCAATTCTTTTCCGTTTATCGACACTGGGTGGCTACTTCGTCGGTTCGCTTCGATGACCTCAGCGTGTCGGATCACTCCCTTCATCTCAATCACCAGGCCTCCGCTCTCTCCACCCAACCATGAAAACCTACTGTCTCCTCAGTCTCTTCATCTTGCTTCACCTCGCTTCCAGCGTGGCAGCGGACCCGCTTCAAAATGCCAAGCGCGTTCTCTTTCTCGGAGACTCCATCACGCACAGCGGTCACTACATCGTCTACCTTGAGGCGGCATTGCGCCAGACCCATCCCGACACCGAATTCATCAACCTGGGCCTTCCGAGCGAAGGCTGCACCGGCCTCTCCGAACCGGCCCACCCCTTCCCGCGACCCAACATCCACGAACGCCTTGAGCGCGCACTCTCCAAGGTCGACCCCGAGGTGGTCTTCGCCTGCTATGGGATGAACGATGGCATCTACTATCCTTTCAGCGACGAGCGCTTCGCAAAGTACAAGGCCGGCATCAACACCTTGATCGAGAAGGTCAGCAAGCACGGCGCCAAGCTCATCTTGCTCACTCCTCCTCCCTTCGACCCGGTGCCTTTCAAGAAGAGGGGCAAGCTCCTCCCCGCCGACGCCCCCAAGTTTTCGTGGATGCAGATTTACGCACACTATGATCGCGATGTGATCGGGCCCTACGGAAAATGGGTTCTTCAACAGGGCGCGCGCGTTGCCCAAGTCATCGATCTTCACGGCCCCGTGACGAAGTTCGTCACCGCCAAACGCAAGGACTCGCCCGACTTCGTCCTTTCCGGCGACGGAGTCCACCTCGATCAGCCGGGACACCGCCTCCTCGCCGACGCAATCCACCAGGCGCTCTATCGGAAGGGGCTTCCCAAGCTCCCAAAGACCCAGGTCGCGCTCATCGAGAAGCAACACCGGATCATGCACGCCGCGTGGCTGAGTCACGTCGGACACGAGCGTCCCGGGGTCAAAGCGGGGTTGCCACTGGAAAAGGCGAAAGCAACCGCGGCCGCTCTCAAGTAGCGCGCCTTTGATTGAACGGGAGCAACCTCAGGGGAAAGAGGAGGATTTTTTCAAGCCCTCGATTGACCATCCCCTCTCCCAAATCTCCATTCCCTCCTGATCATTTCCTCCCAAGGCGCCTTCGCTGCCAGCCGGGCGGCGGAGGGGTGAAGCTTTGCTCCTGCTCCGAGTCCCCTCTGGCGGGTCGCAAATCGCGGTAGGGTTTCACCAGGCGCCGGAGGCCGTAGCGGTAGGTCAGGCACCGTATGGAGTCGCTACGGACGAACTCGGTGGGGCGCACATGGTCGACCAGTTCATCGCCGTATCCAGTTCCGGTTTCGCCCTCGGAGTGCAGGGCGCGACCGCGAGCCCGGTTGCCTTTCCGCCGGGTCTGTTCCGCGGCGTGGGAGGGAGTGATCTCAACTGGCGGGCGAACGCTCTTTTCCCGGATTGCCCAGATGGAGATTTCCCCAATGTGGCCACTCTGCCCAGTGCGACTGGCGTAGCTGTCCTCGGAACCGGTGAAGGTGAAGGCCGCAACCCGCTGATTACTTCGGCGCCAACCGCGGATCCGGGCGGTCTCGCCGGGATCCAGGACGTATCCTCCGGACTGTTGGGAGGCAGGCCGGCCGTTCATGACCGAGAGCCCATCCACTCCGATCACAAAGAGCACGCGATCGCGGGACTCACAGTTCTGAATCTGGATTTCATACTCGATCCCCCAGCGGGGCACGACCACGAAGGCGTCGCCTCCGCGCCGGGATTGTTCCCGGGGCAAGGGGCTACCTGCGACCAGGAACTCGACCCTCACGCCGGGAGGAGGTCCCTGCCGTTGGCTCGCTCGCGGGGATTCGGCGGAAACACTTTGCGTGATCAAAACCAGCGCCAGGCTGAGGGCCAGACCCTTGCCGGAGAGGCGGATCCAGCGAACAGGCTGAGCGAGAGCAGTGGAATGGTGGTGGGTAGATTTCATGATGAATTACAAGGTTCAGGAGACCGCACCGAACTGGGACGAGTGCCGCAATAGGAAAAGCGGTGTGGGCAGGACCCTCGGCCTCAGAAATTTGTAAAATCTGGGCAGAGGGCGCGCTCCTCGTGGCTGAGAGATTCAACTGGACTCAATCCTGGACCCCACTCAAAATCCCTGGAGCTCAAAACGGCCAACCAGGCGGAGAATGAATTCACAGGACCACACCCCTCCGATCCGAGACCTCAGCTACGATCCACCATGATGACGGATCCGCTGAATGGGTCGCTGGTCGAAGGCGGTTCTGGATGAGGGCGATCTGGATATCGATTGCTGGAGTGATCGTTCCTCCGATCATTGGACTGCTTGGAACAGTGGTCGGAATGATGAATACATTCGGTGAGCTTTCAACCGAAGGGCAAGCTGATCCCGCTGCCCTGGCATCGGACATTACCTTATCGATGCGAACGATGGGATTGGATTGTTGGCATCACTGCTATCAATGATGTTCCTGGTTGTCGCGGTAGTCCGCTACCGCGCCTTGCCAAAGTCCCAGGTGCCAATCAACCCGGCAGAGCAAACCTTGGCGCCCAAGGGTTGACGAACCGTCGCTTGCCCTCGCGGCGCGAAGACCTACTCCTCGTCGAGAAGATCAGTGAAGGTGACTGAATTGATCTCGTACTTGGCAAGCAAGTTGAGCACATCCACCACCCGCTGGTGCAGGGCCTCGCCTTCGACATGGATCTGGACCAGCGGTCGGTCATCCCCGAGGCGCGCGGCAGCGGCGTAAGTGTCAAGTCGCTGGTCCAGCAGGGGAAGTTTCCGATCATCTCCCGCAGGTTCCCGATCGAGGAGCTCCTGGGATGCCCCGACATTGGCATAGATATGACCCTGATCGTCGACCTTGATAAAGAAGGGCTGGATGTCGGGTTGCTCACTCAACCTTCGGATCGTGGGCAACCTCATGCTGGTGTCCCGTTCCTTCTGCTTGATGGTGGTGGTCACCAGGAAGTAAATCAGCAGGAGGAAGCAAATATCGATCAGCGGCGAAATACTCAGCTCCGGCTGGTCTTCCTTGGGAGATTCTGCGCGGCGAGTTCGAGGCATGGTTTGGTAGGATGGCGGTTACTGACTGCGCGCCGGGAAGCTGACGAATTTCACTTCATCAACGTCTTCAGCGACGAGCACTCTTCGAGGGATGAGGAGTTCTTCTCCGATTTGGTTAGACGGCGAGCCCTTCCAAAATCTTAGCAGAATCTGCAACCTGATTGGCGAGCTTCATCGAGTCATTCATCAACCCAACCGCAAACGACCTGTCACGCCTCGTCCTGACGCATCGCACCTTGTGCAGGTATCGGGCCAAGCCTACACTGAGGCACCTTCGACCTTCGGCGAAGACATCATGGGCGACTCCAAGGCAAAGAGGAGAATTTCGTTCTCTGCGATGGCGATCGGGCTTTTTCCCATCGATCGTCGTGCGCCAGAGCAAGTGTCCACGACCGAATCCGACTATCTGCTTATCGAGACCTCCGAATTCAGCATCACGACCTTCTACATCCCTCCCTGGGTTCCCGCCCTTGGAGGGATCCTCATTTTCGGCGGCGGCCTGGCCCTGGCTTCGGTGCGGAAGTCCCGAGCCAACTCCCCATGAACCAGCGCAATCCATCATGGATGAACCACCTTCCAAGAACGATTTCACACCCTCTACCTCGCAACCTGTCGCCAATGAAAATGACTCCAATTGCAATTCCTACCGTGCTCCTCATGAGCTGTGCCGAAAACCCGCAATCCACCACTCCTCCATACATCGATACCAGGCAGCTGCACCAAGGGCCGGGGTTGATGGCTGAGCCTGTCCCATCAGACTTGGAACCGGAGGAAAATCCAGTGCGCTCCGAAATCGTGGAGAGGGGCTAGGGCAACCTGCTCGGCGTGCATCGATGTGTCTGGATTGGAACCGCGCGAAATCTACCGGGTCCATGCCACATGGGATTCCGATCCCGAGGGATCGCATTCAGGCGCAGCCTTGAAGTCTGGCGCTCTCAGGGAGCGGCCTTCTTCTCAGCACCGAGAAGCCTGCGAATTGCCTTGGTGAGGACCTTCTCCACCCCGGGATCGACCAGCGAAGCCATGGCGCTCGCCTCGTAGCCACCTTCGGTGTAGGCGATCTCGGTACAGATGTAGCCGGGTGCGTAGTCGCCGTAGGACGCCATCGCGACAAAGAGATCCGGCCGCAATTCCTGGGCCTTGAGTTGGTACTCCACAAACAATTCGCCCGGCATGTGGAGGATGCGCGCCCCCTTCAGGGTCAGGCAGGAGAGCTCGAGGGGCTCCTTGTTCTGACAGCGCCGGAGCCAGGTCAGGTTCTTGGCCGCAAGGTAGCGCTTCTCCACCGGTTCGCTCTCGATTTCCACGATCGCGGCCAGGGTCTCTCCCTTCATGTGAGTGGCGACCGGCAGAAGAACAGGTTCCACATTCCAGCCTACCTCCGAACTCGCCAGCGGAACCTTTTTGGTGGCGTCCCAGGCCCGCTTCATTCCCAACGCGACCCGAGCGGCGAGCACCTGCCGATTCTCCTTCGCCCCGTCGTTCCACTTGCCGGCCCCGATATTGCCGCCCGCACCATTGAAGTGAATGTGAGGGACCTTGGTCTCCGCCTGTCTCTTGTTCCGAGCCAGCCCGGGAAAGTCAGGATTCGCCAGGCCGGTGCGGTAGTAACTCTGCGGGTGAGTCGCGTAGTAGGTCAGCACCGCCAGTGGCGTCGCTTCGTTCCAGAAACTCACCAGGCGAAGAATGGGATCAATCGTGCCGGCGGGAAAGGCGCGAATCTCTGCGTCGCCAGTGGCGGTAAACCTCGTGTGCGCAACCTTCCCGTCCTCTCCCAGAATGCGGCGGTTCGAAGCGACCATCTCCACCTCGCCTGATCCCAGTCCGAGATGAGTCACGGGCTGCGCGCGCTCGATGGCCCTGGCCACCGCCGCACCTGCCGTCGCGATGACTTTCCGGGCATGCTCCGGATTGAATCCCGCGCCCTGCAAACCCTGCTCCGCAAGCATGGCCTCCGCCGAAAAATCACAGCGCGGAGCATCGTGCTGATGCAAGGCATGCACGGCCACTCGTTGCACGCTGGTTTTCGCTCCCGCCGCAAGTCCCTGCCGAAAGGCCAGGTGGCCATCATTGCTGAGCCCGATCCAATCGATCGCACACAACACGATCGGTTTCCCGGCCCCCACCAGGACCACTCCCCGGCAACTCAGCGGCGCTTGGATTCCCGTCATGGGATCGTAGGCGAGCGGACTGCCCAACGGCGGGGTGGCATCCACTTCAAAGTTCCCGACCCGCAGGGGATCAGCATTCAGTCCCGTAGCCAGCAAAGGCAACGCGACCAATTGAGGGACGAGCCACCTGTAGACATTCATACAAGCGCACTCCTACCCGAAGAGACCAGCGCTTGAAAGCAGACACTCAGGTCAACTTGGAATGGCGAGGCGCTCAAGGACCTTGTAAAGATCCGTGGCATGCACCGGCTTGGCGAGGTAGCCGTCCATCCCGGCCTCCAGGCAGGCTTCGCGATCGCCCTGCATTGCGTTGGCTGTCATCGCGATGATTGGGATTCTCGGGCTGCCCGCCTCCTCCCCTTCCCGAATGATACGGGTCGCCTCGAAGCCGTTCATCTCGGGCATGTGGATGTCCATCAGGATCGCATCGAAGTGCCCGTTCTCCCAGGCGATGACCGCTTCGCGCCCATTCTCTGCGAGGGTGACACTGTGGCCGCGGCGCTCAAGAAAGCGGGTCGCCACCAGTTGGTTGGCACGGCCATCCTCCGCGAGAAGGACCTCAAGGACCGGCACGCACTCCGGCTTTTTCTCCAGGACCGCGGACTTGCGCGAACCGGAAGGTTCAGCGCCGCTCACTTCATCCACCGTAATGCGGGCCGTGAATCCGAAGGTACTTCCGTGCCCTTCCTCACTCTCGATCCAGATCTCGCCCTCAAGGAGCGCGACAATCTTCCGACAGATCGACAATCCCAGGCCCGTGCCGCCATATTTGCGCGCGGTGGATCCTTCCGCCTGCGTAAAGGGCTCAAAGATGCTTTTCAACTTGTCGGGCGGGACTCCCACGCCGGTGTCGCGTACCTCCACGCGAAGCATTGCTTCCGATCCCTGATGGGACTTGAGATCGACCTTGACTGAGATCTCTCCCTCCTCCGTAAACTTGATCGCATTTCCAACCAAGTTCATCACGACCTGGCGGAGCCGTCCCTGGTCCGCTCGGACTCGGACTGGAACTTCCGGGGCGATCCAATGGCTGAGCTTCAATCCCCGCTGGCGGGCGCGGTTTTCCAGGGTGCTCAGGGTATCGAAGATCGACTCCCTCAAATCGAAGTCCTGAGGATCGAGCTCCATTCGTCCTGCTTCGATCTTTGAAAAATCGAGCACGTCGTTCATCACGCCCAACAACGACTCCGCCGAATCCAGGACCAGCCTCTGATACTCCGCTTGGCGAGGGGTGAGCTTGGTGTTCAAGAGGAGTTCCGACATTCCGATAATGGCGTTCATCGGGGTGCGGACTTCGTGACTCATGTTGGCGAGGAACTCGCTCTTGGCCCGGTTCGCGGCCTCGGCAGCCATCTTCGCATCGTGGATCTCCACCTCCTTCGCCCGACGCTGGGTAACATCGCGGGCCAAGGCATAGATCAATTCATCGCCAGAGGCAGCCGCGCTCCACTCGAACCAAAGGTAGTAGCCGTCCTTGTGACGATAGCGATTTTCAAACTGGGTGACCTCCTGGCCTCCCGCCAGTTGCTCCATCGCCCCGATCGTGGCCTCCTGATCGTCCGGGTGTACGAAATCGAGAAAGGGATCCGCCAGGAGTTCTTCCTCGCAGTAGCCGAGAGTCTCCGTATAGGCCGGATTGATCCGTTTGAAGTAGCCATCCGATCCCGCGATACAGAGAAGATCGAGGGAGAGCTGGAAGAAGGTGTTCAGTTGTTCGTTGGCTGCCTCGGCCTCCTTGCGCGCTTCAATGAGCCGATGGCGGGACTCGATTCGCTCCGTGATATCGGTGATCCCGCCAGCCATCCGCGTCGCCCGTCCATCCGCGTCACGGATTGCCGCTCCGCGCGCCCGGAACCAGCGGTACTCGCCGTCCTTGCACATCAGGCGGTACTCCACGTCATAGGGAAAATTCGCTTCCACGTGAAGCTTCACGGCCTCCATGGTTGGTCCCCGATCGTCCGGATGAAGTCGCCGCTTGAAATCTTCAAAGCCATGGTCGAACTCATCATCGGGCCCGTAGCCGAGGAGCTCCTTGAGCCGCTCGGCATAGTGGATGTTGTTCGTGCCCACTTCCCAATCCCAGAGCCCTTCCATGCTGCCTTTGACTGCGCGGGCAAGACGCTCTTCCCGATCGGCGAGCTCAGCATGCGCTTCGCGGGCAGCCGCAAGTTGCTCCTCCAACTCGCGCAATTGCTCCACGAGTTTGGCTGGAGAACACTTGGATTTGCTTTGAGGGGAGGTCGCCATCTTCAGGTGGATGCCACGGGCCTTGGATACTCCGGAAGGGAGCGCTCGCTTTCGTGGAGTTGAGGGGGACGATACCGCATCTTGGGTAGTGGCTACAGAGAGAATGGACCCTCACAGGCAGGTCCGATGGGCTGGCAGAGTGCGTCCATTAAAGCTTGGATTGGTCTGCTAGATCCATGCAAATCTTGCTCAAGAGAAGAGAAACCTGCCGAACCGCCCTGAAAGCGACAGGCCTCGCCGCGCCCCGGCCTTCTTCGGCGTCGAGGATCTGCGACAATTGGCGCGAATCGCTACGGCAACTCTCCCTCCGCAAGGAGTGGCAGTCCGCTCCAGACCCTGATCACGTTCTCTCCCTTGCGTAGCGTTTGCAGCGGTCCGGGAATTGCGGTTCCATCCTGCGGGACAGCATTCCCGAGGAAGTCCAGATCGATCTGGTGGTGATTGCTGGATCCGATCCGGGAGGGATCAAGCGGCATCGAAATGATCAACTCGAGGGAGTCCTCCTCGTAGGTAGCGGTCATCCCCTCGAGGGTAATGCTGTGGCGGTCGTTGGGAAGATTGTGCGCGGACCAGAAGCTCCGCCACTCCTCGAGAGTGAGGGCGACTTTCGCTCCTCCGTGGAGCGCTTGGGGACCGTTTGCACCGACCTCCTTGCGAACCAGCGCAAAGAACTCCTCCGCTTGCCAGGGGGAGGGCTTGTCCGCGGCGCTGTTGATCAGGAACGTCCGTTCACCGGGAGAGGCATCATAGACATTGTGATCGAGGCGCTGGGGACCGCTGCGGTGCGCGGGATAGTTGATGTCGAGCATCACGCGGTGGTTGATGAAGAGATTGTTGAAGAACGAATGGAAGCCCGTTCTGGTTCGTGCGGAAACCTGGTAGATGTATGCGCCCTGGCCATACTTGGCGTCCTGCGGACTGTTCGCGAAGAGGTTGTGCATCACGGTAGAGCCCGAGGCGTCGTGCACATAGAACTGAATTCCGTGGTTGCCCACCGAGATGTTGTGATCGACCAGCGCGGCGTCGAACTTGTAATCGCTCATCTCGAGAAAGATCCCCCGCCCGCCGTTGTTCACCACCACGTTGCGCGTGATGCGGGTTCCGAAAAACTGGTTGTCGAGCCAGATGCCGTCGGAGCGCGGACTATTGGCAACATAGTTTCCCTCGATCACTCCGTCGCGAATGTAGTGACACTTGATGCCGGCGTGCTCGTAACGCTTGGGTCCGAGGAAGCCCTGCGTGTTGTTGCGCAGGATGACATTTCCGCGGATGATCATGCGAGTGCTTTGGGAACCGACGAGGCCCGCCGCTCCGTTATCGAGGAGATAATTGTTCTCGATGAGATTGTCCTGGCCGAACGGTGCGCCTTCAATCTCGCTTGGAAGCAGTTCATTGTCGTTCCCGCCGGCGCCCACATCCATCGCAACCGTGTTCGCGTAACGGATCAGGTTGTTTCGCACGATCCAGTGATGACCACCGCGCAGGCCGAGCGCTCCTGCCTGCGCCCACCGAGGAGTGTTCCAAAAGTTTGTGGGATATTGATTGGCGCAATGCTCCATCACGAAGCCCTCGACCACGATGTGGCCAAGTCCGCGCACATGAGGCGCAAAGATGCGGCGGCGCGTGGTGATCTCAACGCTCTGTGCTACAGGAGCGAGACCGCCAAAATTGACGTAGATCCGGCCCGTCTCCCGCACATAGGTCCACGTCTTCTCTTGCCTCTCGACCTCCCTGAGGTACGGTCGCTGCTGCCAGGGCCTCCTGTTCACGATGACCTGGCCACAGGTAAAAATCAGGCTTGGGTCTCCCTTCTTGAATCTCTCTGCCTCCGGCTTTCCATCTCGATGATAGGGCGTCGATGCCAATTCGACCAAAAACGGGTTACCACTGCCATCGAGGTAAAGGTTCCTCCCAAACAGACTCTCGTCCGGCACTGCAAAAAAGACCGTTCCCTTGTGCCTCTGCCAGTCCGGCTTCCACTCCTCGGAACCCCGGATGAAAACCCGGCCGAGTTGTTCACCCCGATAAGTGACACCACTGCGCGGCGGGGCGACCCGTTCGCGATAGACTCCTGCCTTCACAAGCACGGTATCCCCTGCCCCGGCCACTTCGGCGGCCTCCGAAATGGTGCGGAACGGCCGCGCCACAGTGCCCTCTCCTCCATCCGCGCTCCGGTTGGAAACCAGCCAGGTCCTGGTCTTGTCCCGTGCCTCCTGCCGCCCCTGATTCTGCTCCCGCACGGGCACAAACTTGAGCGGCCACGTTCCGTTCGAGGCAGCTTGCGCGATGTAGAGATTGCCCTCGCGATCGATCCCCATGCCATGCGGGTGATGAAAGAGGTGCGTGGTGTGCGCCATCTTTGCCAGCTTGCCCTCCGCGTCATACCTGGGAGCACTCCCGCCGAGGTTGGCGACCACTTTCAGGTCGCGATCGAGCACCGAGATGTAGCCCGGTGCGTTGCGGTCCTTGGGCCAGTTGTCGCCGAGGTGGTGCACGAAGAGATGATCCCGGTGGAAAACCACGTCCCGCGGATTGCTGCCGGGAAACGACTTGGTATCCAGCCAGGTTCCGTCCAGCTTGAATCGTTTCATCTTCTGCTGGTCGCTGAGGGCGAGAATCATCACGGGATTCCCGGCATCGGTGAAATCGATCGCACCGCCATGGGGCCCCCAGTGTTTGAGCTGCGCTTCGCCCTCCCCGAGGTTTCCGCCAAAGGCCGACTGCCATTTGCCCTCCGCGCTATAGCGATGGATGTAGTCTTTCCCGTAGCCATCGATCACGAAGAATTCGCCACCGGGCAGGTGCAGGGTCTTGGCCGGCTTGAACTCCGCCGGATTCTTGTAGAGACCGGACTCCATGGGACAGGAGATCGTCATGAGGACCTCGCCATCGAGCGTGGTCTTGTAGACCTTCCCACCTGCGCTATGGTCGGAGATGAAGAGTACTTCGCGTTCCTTCTCCTTCACCACCGAGAGTCCATGCGCCGCGACGGTGAAGTCACCCCAGGCGTCGAGCACCACGCCCTCCGGACTCAGGGCGATCAGGCAATGCTCCTTGGTGGTGTGCAAAAGCAGGATGCGCCCGCGCGAATCCTGGGCGATGGCATTGCAGTTCCCGAGTTTGTATTTCGCCGCGTTCCGCGTCGCCCACCCCGGCACCAAGCGATAGCGAAAGTCACCCTCGCCGATCACCACCGCTTCCCTGGGAGGCGAGTAGTCCCCGGCGGCCGCGTGTTTCTCATGAGCCGCAAGGCTGGCAACGGTGGCCCAGAGCAAGAGAACGATACGTAAGGATCCCATGGCGCCGTAATGCTTTGCCCCAAGGTCCCACGGTGTCGAGTCTTCACCACATCCCAGTCTCCTGCCACGGTCGACCGTCAGCATCTCCAAAGCACTCAATCAATTCTTGTGACAATCTCTGAAATTCGTTGGGGTAGTATTTCGGTTATCCTCGGAAAGCCCGATAAAACTACGCCTGTCCCGTGCCTTTCCGTCCATCCTCTTCCTGCTCGCGCTCGGCACCGCGGGATCTACCAGCAACGCGGGAACCCTGGTGGGCCGTGTCACCGGCTTCGGAATCACCGGCGCCACCGTCACGGTCAACCTCGATCCAGTCACCATCATGCGCGCCCTTCTGATCACGCTGTTCCTTGCTCCGATTCTCGATGCTAAGAAGCCGGAATTGCAGGTAGCGCCCGTGAAGCTCAGCGCCAATCCGGCCCTCTTCTTCAAGAGCTCGAATTGTCAATCGGGCACGAGCGTCCTCTACGTGTTCGATCCCGCTCAGCATCAGAAGCCTCATGCAATCTGGAGCGGAGGACGGCCGATCCCGGTTCTTCTCCAGCGCGTCACAACACAGGAACTGCTGATGGTGTTCAGGAACCATCTCCATCTGGTAAACATGGCCGCCGGAACGGTCACACCGCTGTTGGATGCAGACGACCACACCAGGCTCATCGCGGTGGAAGGCAAGACGATTTTCTTTCTTCGCCAAACCGTGCCTGACAACCACCTGGGCAGCGTGAATCTGAAAACCGGCAAGGACAAAAAGACCGTCGTGGAAGACTACCACCGCGGGCGGGATCTCCTCTATCGCCATGACATCGGGCAACCAGGTGCTATCAAGCAGGTCTCTCCGCTTGTCGTGGAGAAATTCCTGGCGGTCGAAGAGAGTGGATTCTGGGTGATCACTGCCGACCAGTGCCGGACCGTCGCAAGGATTGGTCGCGATGGCACCGTCACCGAGATCATACCCTATGATCCTGAGTGGCTGGCCGATCTAACAACTCATTCATTCTCGCCAAAGAGGGAGTATCTAGCCCTTGCAGTGCTCCACCGCGACCAGGACTTTCACTCCGAGCGAACCATGGTGGTCTGCGATCTGAAGGCCAAGAAAGTATGCTTCACGGACCGCAACATCCCACTTGGTCCGGATCTCTTTTCCGGGAGGGCTATGTTCCTGGGCATGGTTTGGAGAGGGCCGACCATTGTGGGGTATGGCGGCCCATTTGCGTTGATCAGCACGGTCGAGGCTGAGAAGGATCTCTTTGCCTACGTCAAGAGTGGCAGACGCCTGGACAAAGCCGCGGCAGCCACGTTCAAGCCCGTTGAATTCGAAGAAATCCCCAAGCGCGAGCGGCGTGGTAGTCTCGAATTGGCCTTCGGCCAGGTTTTCTTTCCCGGGGAGGACAAACCGATTGCCAGCGTCCTCGATGACAGGGGGGTGGGGGTCCGGGACATCGACACCAGTGCGGACGGAAAGTGGAGCGCCTACTCCGATCCAAAGAACAACCGGACATATCTCATCGACGGCGAGGCCAAGAAGAAAACGCTCATCATGTCCGGTCCGAGCCACGACTTTCAGTGGCTCTCGACGGAAATCACGAAGTGACCGGCGCGGGCCGGCTCACCAATCGGTGGGCTTGTAGTCCTTGAGGAACTGGCCCCACACGGGCTCGCCGGTGAGAGTGCCCGCGATGATGGGATCCAGAATGCGGGCCGCCCCGTCGACGATGTCAAGGGGCGGGTGAAAACGGTGCTCGGAGACCTTTCGCTCCGCGATCTGGACCGGGTCCTCGTCGGTCACCCAGCCGGTATCGACGCTGTTCATGTGGATGCCGTCGGCGTGATACTCCGCGGCCGCCGTGCGGGTCATCATGTTGAGCGCCGCCTTGGCCATGTTGGTGTGGGGGTGACGGGTGGTCTTGAACTGGCGGTAGAACTGTCCCTCCACTGCCGAGACATTCACGATGTGCTTGTCGCGTTCCGGCGTGCGCATCATGAGGGACTTGAGCCGGGCGTTGAGGACAAAGGGCGCGACTGCGTTGACGAGCTGCGTCTCCAACAACTCCACCGAGGACACTTCGGCGAGCATGAGGCGCCATGAGTTTCGCTCGCGCAGGTCGACCTGCTGCAGGTCCTGGTCGAGTTTGCCCTCGGGGAAGAGAGCGGCCTGCGCGGCGCGTTCTTCCGGGAGAAGAGCGGCTTGCGAAAGCTCGGCGGCATGAGTGAGCCCGGCTACCGCGGACTCCCCGGCTCCGGCCAGTCCAGGCTCCCCTTCAGGCAGCAGGTTGTAGCCGCGCAGTCCCTCGTAGGCACCCACCAGCTTTTGCACGTGCCCGGGAAGCTTGCCCAGGGAGGCCGACTCAAGCTCCATCATGTGCTGATAGAATTCGGGCGGACGCCGGACCGTCTGACAGGCGTTGCTGATGATGAAATCAAGGCGCTCACGCGTGCTCTGCAAGTGCGTGCAAAACGCTTCCACGCTGGGGGTGTGCCGCAGGTCGAGGCCGTAAATCTCGAGGCGCTCGCCCCACTCGCCGAAGTCGGGTTCGGCGGCATAGCGCTGCGCTGAGTCGCGCGGAAAGCGCGTGGTCACGATGAGCTCCGCCCCGGCGCGGAGAAGTTTGATCCCGGCCTGGTAGCCGATCTTGACCCGGCCACCGGTGAGAAGTGCAACCCGGCCGGTGAGATCGACGGTTTCCGTGCGCTTGCCGAAGTTGAACTCGGCACACTCGGGACAGAGCTGATCGTAGAAGTGGTGGATGCGGGAGTAATCGGTCTTGCAGATGTAGCAATTCTGCGGTTCCACCACTTCGCGAAAATCGGGGTCGTCCTGGATCTCCCCTTCGATGAAGTTCTCGGGAGGATACACGTTGGGCGTGGTGAAGACTGTCTTGCTGCGCAGGGTCCGAATCCCGGTCTCGTTGAGCACCTCCTGAACGGCCTGGATCTTGTTGGCCTTGTACTCGCGACGCCTGGCGCGGGTGAAGCGCCGGCGCTCGGTGGCGTCGGGACAAAAGACGCTGCCTGCCGCGGTGAGCAGGCGGGTGCGTTCTTCCAGCGAGAGCCCTTCAAGCACGGTTCGATCGGCGGCGATCAACTCGAGTTGATCCGCAAGTGAGATCAGGCGGGCCACCATCTCCGCTTCCGACTCCGCGGACGAGCCCGGATCCGATGTGTCCGGTGAATTCGGGGCGGCGTCCGCTGGCATGCGGCGGAGACTAACAGCCACTTTAAACGATTCGCAATGCCGAGTCTCTCAAAGAATTCGCCGCTGTGCCCCAGGGCTCGTCTGTGCGCAGAATGGAGAAACGCGATGCCGGCCCGGAAGAACAGGAAGAGCGACGAGGACCTGAATGGTAAGGAGCTCGTGAAGGAAGTGTGCCGACGCATCCGGGTCGCTCGCTCGTTCTGGAATGCCCACCGCAACAAGGCCTGCCGACGAGAGCGGGACCGCGCCCTTTCTCTCTACCAGCGCCTGAGTCCGCAGGAACGCGAACAGGTGCCCCAGGTGCTCCGCGTTTGGCTGCGCTACCGCAGCGAGAATTACTTCGGAGATCACCGCACCCCTCCCGGCCGGCGATAGCCGGGCAATTCTGCCATGAAGACCACGCTCCTCCTCCCGCTCACCGCCCTCGCGGTCCAAGCCGCCGAGCCAATCAAGATCGCAGCGCAGCGCGAGTTGTTCGTCGATCACCACCTCATTGAGCGCCTGGACGGAGTGCGCCTCGAACTTCACCGGCCGCAAGCCCGTGAGATTGTCTTCAGGTTCGATCAGCCATGGGAGGGAATCTACTGCGGCTACGAAACGGTCCTCAAGGACGGCGAGACTTATCGCTTCTACTATCGGGGCATGCCGGAAGCGAAGCATGACCTCGACACCGAGGTCACCTGCGTGGCGGAAAGCAAGGACGGCATTCACTGGTCTCGACCAAAGCTCACGAACTATCTCGTGCGGGGCGCAAAGGAGAACAACGTGGTGCTTGCACGGAGTCGCGGTTGTCACAACCTGGCACCGTTCATCGATACCAATCCCGCCTGCCCTCCCGCGCAACGCTACAAGGCGATGGGCGGATCGGGATCGCCCGGTCTGCTCGCCTTCACCTCCCCCGACGGCCTGCATTGGAAGCAGGTGCAGGAGAAACCGGTGATCACGAAAGGGGCCTTCGATTCCCAGAACAATGCCTTCTGGTCGCTGAGCGAGGGCCACTACGTCTGCTATTTCCGCGTCTTTCGCGAGGGCAAGCGCTGGATCGCCCGCGCCACCTCGAAGGACTTCATCCATTGGAGCGAACCGATCGACCTCGAACTGAACGGCAATCCGCGCGAGCACCTCTACACCAACCAATTCGACCCCTACCTCCGGGCGCCGCAAATCTACCTCGGCATGCCCACCCGTTATTTCCCCGGACGCCGGGTGGTGACCAGGGAAGAGGCCCTCAGGATCGGCACGCCGCAGGAGTGGGACTACGTCAACGACTGCACCGACATCCAGCTCACTTCGGCGCGAGGCGGGGCCGACTTGAAGCGCACCTTTATGGAAGCCTTCATCCGGCCCGGAGCGGACCTGCGCAACTGGACTTCGCGGGCCAGCTATGCCGCCCGTGGCATTGTGCAGACTGGCGAACGCGAGCTCTCGATCTACGTGAAACATCACTCGGGATACAAGTCGAATCACCTGCGGCGCTACACCATCCGGCCCGACGGCTTCATTTCTGTGAATGCGCCCTACACCGGAGGCGAACTGGTGACCAAGCTGTTCACCTTCACCGGAAGTGCGCTCTCGCTCAACTTTGCGAGCTCGGCAGTGGGTGGCATGTGGGTGGAGATCCAAGGTCCCGATGGAAAGGCGATCGAAGGATTCAGCCTGCAGGATTGCACTGAGATCATTGGCGATCGTCTCGAGCACACCGTGCGTTGGAAGGGTGGGACCGATGTCAGCGCGTTGCGCGGGAAGCCGGTGCGCCTGCGGGTCCGCATGAAGGATGCAGATTTGTATTCCTTCCGGTTTGTGGAGGCCGGTTAGCACCAGGAAACATCTATGAATACCCTGAAAAACAAGGTCATTTTGGTCGTTGGAGGCAGCACTGGGATCGGGCTGGGCATGGCGCGGGCCTTTGCGGCAGAGGGTGCCAAGGTCATCATCGCGGCCCGCACCGAGGATGCCCTGCAGGCCGCGGTCGAGGGGTCCCCTGCTCCCATTTCCGCGCACCCCTGCGATGCCTCTCAGCGCGAGCAAGTAGCCGCCCTCGTGGCCTGGACCGAGCGCGAGGTGGGACCGATCGAGATCCTGGTCTTCTGCGCGGGAGTCAATAGTCCGAAGCGGACCTTCGCCGAGGTGGAGCCCGAGGACTTCGACCGCGTGATGGCGATCAACGCGGGCGGAGCCTTCAATTGCATCCACGCGGTCCTTCCTGGAATGCGGGAACGGAAGGACGGACTCATCATCAACGTGGTCTCGCTGGCCGGGCTGCGCACCATCGGGTTGGCGGGCGTGCCCTACTCCGCTGCCAAGTACGCGCAGGCCTCGCTCGGCTCGATGGCGAACCTCGAAGCACTTCCCGATGGTGTGCGCGTGACCAATCTCTACCCGGGGGAAACCAACACCCCCATTCTCGATCAGCGACCCGTTCCGGTCTCGGAAGAACGCAAGGCACAATGCGTGCAGCCCGAGGACATCGGTGCGATCGCGGTCGCCATTGCCAAGCTCCCAGCCCGCGCCACCGTCCCCGAAATCGTGATCACGCCCCAGCACATGCCGTTGTTGTAAAGCGCCACGGCGTGCTCGCCATCGCCTGAGCAATCGAGCAACCTGCCTCACGATGTCACTCCCCGGAATCGCACAATTCGATCTCACCGATCGCCTCGCCCTCATCACCGGCGGCTCAAAAGGACTGGGCGCAGCAATGGCGGCCGGACTGGCTTCGGCCGGCGCCGACCTGGTCCTCGTCAGCCGCCACTTCGACGAAGCGCAGGCCCTCGCGGAGGAGATTGTGGAGGAGCACGGCCGGAAGGCGGTGGGATGCGAAGCCGACATCACCATCCCGGAACAAGTCGAAGCCATGGTCGCGGCCGTCCTCCAGGAGTTCGGTCACATCGACATCCTCCTCAACAGCGCCGGCATCAACACCCGTGGTCCCATCGAAGAACTCACTCTCGAACAATTCGAGGAAGTGATGCGCGTGAACGTCACCGGCACCTGGATGTGCTGCAAGGCGATCGTCCCGCACATGAAGGGAGCCGGCTGGGGACGCATCATCAACATGTCGAGCGCGATCGGATTGGTGGGCGTCCCGGATCGCACTCCCTATGCCTCCAGCAAGGGTGCCATTGTCCAGATGACGCGCACCCTCGCCCTCGAACTCGCCGGGCACGGCATCACCGTCAATGCGATCTGCCCCGGCCCCTTCCTCACCGAGATCAATCTCCCGATTGCCGACTCCGAAGAGGCCAAGAAGTTCATCCTGGACCGCACCGCCTTGAAGCGCTGGGGCGAGCTTCCGGAGATTCAAGGGGCCGCGATTTATCTCGCCAGCGAAGCCGGGAGCTTCACCACCGGCAGCATGCTTTCGGTGGATGGTGGGTGGACCGCGCAGTGAGGGAGTGATCGGTGGCCGACCTGCAAATCGGAACAAGCTCTTCAAACCTGCCCAAAAATGAATCATCCTGCGCAAAAGACACATGAAACTACTGATCCTCTTCGCCTACCTCGTCCTTGCCTCGATAGCTACCGGCGCCGGCAGGCCCAACATCATTTTCCTGATGTGCGATGACCTCGGCTACGGGGACATCCACTGCATGGCGCCGAAAACCGGGAAAATCGCGACTCCCGGTGCCGACCAGTTGGCGAAAGAGGGCATGATCTTCTACGATGCGCACTCGGGATCCGCGGTGTGCACGCCCACGCGCTACGGCCTGATGACGGGACGCTATAGTTGGCGCAGCAAGCTGCAGAAGGGCGTGGTCACCGGCTTCGCGCCCTGCCTGATCGTGAAGGACCGGCCGACGGTGGCGAGCTTCCTGAGGAAGCAGGGATACCACACCGCCATTGTGGGGAAGTGGCACCTGAACTTCGAGTATCTCGATCCCAAGAGCGGCGAGCGCTACAGCCGGAAGGATCATATACTGCCTCCGGTGGGTGCGACGATTCCGGACGGACCGCTGCACCGGGGCTTCGATTACTTTCACGGCTTTCACCACGCGCGGGACATGCGCGCCGTGATCGAGGGCGACAAGGTGATCGCGCACGACGACACCATCAACATGCTGCCGCGGCTCACGAAAAAAGCGGTGGAGTACATCGAATCCCGCGTTTGGAAGGAACAACCCTTCTTTCTCTATGTGCCGCTGGGATCTCCCCACAATCCGATCGTTCCGACTGCAGAGTGGAAGGGAAGGAGCGGACTCGGGAACTACGCCGACTTCGTGATGCAGACCGACAACGTGATGGTGGAGATTTCCAAGGCCCTCAAAAAGGACAAGCTCACCGAGAACACCCTCGTCATCTTCACCAGCGACAACGGCTGCTCGAAGTCCGCCAAGATCGATGACCTCCGGGAGAAGGGACACCACGTGAGCGCTCACCTGCGGGGATCCAAGGCGGACATTTGGGACGGAGGACACCGCGTGCCGTTCATCGTGCGCTGGCCGGGTGGTGGGATTGAGCCGCAATCAACGAACGAGCAGCTGATCTGCCTCACGGATCTCTTCGCGACCGTGGCGGAAATCGTCGGCGTGCCCGTTCCGGCGGAATCCTGCGAAGACAGCGTGAGTTTTTTGCCGGCCCTGCGCGGGAAGCAAATCGTGTCGACTCGCGCCGGAGTGATTCACCACTCGAGCAGCGGCGCGTTCGCCTATCGTGAGGGAAACTGGAAAATGATCCTGGCAAGCGGCTCGGCGGGATGGACCAAGCCCGTGCGCCTGGCGGGGGGACCAAAGGCGCAGCTCTACGATCTCGCCGTCGATGCCGGTGAAGCGAACAATCGCTACCAAAGCGAAGCGGAGGTTGCCATGCGGTTGCTCGCGCAGTTCGAGAGGGACGTGAAGAGCGGCCGGAGCACAAAAGGCCCGGCCTCGAAGAACGACGCGCCAATTGTGTTGTGGAAGGAGAGCGCCGGAAAAAAAAGGAAGAAGAAAGTGAAGTGAAGATGGACTTGTTTTCGATACCTCCGCCACACCATCATCGTAGAACATCACATGCTCACTCGCCTGGTCCTCTTCTCCCTCGCTACTTGCTCCGTGCTTCCCGCCGCTGGCACGAAACGCCCCAACATCCTCGTCCTCATGGGCGACGACTGGTCGTGGCCGCATGCCGGAGCGCTGGGCGATCCCGTGGTCAAGACGCCCACCTTTGATCGACTGGTGAAGGAAGGTGTGCTTTTCAAGCATGCCTTCGTCACGTCGCCGTCCTGCACCCCCAGCCGATTCGCAATCGCGAGCGGTCAGTATCACTGGCGCTTGGGGAGTGGGAAAAACCTGGGCGGTTCGCTTCCGGTGGACACCCCGGTCTATCCCGAATTGTTGCAGGCTGCCGGCTATCAAATCGGATTCTCGCGCAAGGGTGCTCAGCCGAGCAAACATCGGCACACCGGGCGCGATCCCTTCGGCGAGCGCTTTGACTCGTTTGCCAAGTTCTTCACCGAGAAGAAGGAGGGCGCACCGTTCTGCTTCTGGTACGGGGCGGGCGAACCACACCGGCCCTACCTCGCGGGGACTGGTGAGAAGGCCGGGCTGGATCCCGCCAAAGTCGTCGTGCCGCCGGGACTTCCCGACAACGAAACGACGCGCAGCGACCTCTGCGACTACCATGAACGCATCCAGAGATTCGATCGCGATGCCGGAAGGATCCTGAAGCTGTTGGAAACCACCGGGGAGTTGGAGAACACCATCGTGGTGATGACTGGCGACAACGGGATGCCCTTTGCGCGCTGCAAGGCCACCCTCTACGACACGGGAACGCGCGTTCCCCTCGTGGTGCGCTGGGGCGCGAAGGTGAAGGGCGGACGCATCATCGAAGACTTTGTTTCGCTCACCGATCTCGCTCCCAGCTTTCTTGAAGCAGCGACCCTGACCATCCCTTCAAGCATGACGGGCCGCACTCTTCTCCCGATCCTGCGCTCCGGAATGTCCGGCCGGGTCGAGCCGGCGCGCACCCATGTCATCATGGGAATGGAACAGCACGTCTTCCCGAATCCGAGCCGCGCGATTCGCACCGCGGACTTCCTCTACATCCGCAACTTCGAGCCCGAAAAATGGAAAACGGGACACGGTGACGGTAAACCACCCGTCTATGACTTCAGCAAGCGTGATTGGCCCAAGGGTGCGGAGGCATTCTCCTACAACATCGACCCCTCGCCCACCAAGCAGTGGATGCTGCAACACCCCGATGATCCCGCTTCCAAGCTCTGCTTCTCGCCACGCCCTGAGGAGGAGCTCTACGATCTCAGGAAAGACCCGGGCCAGCTGCACAATGTCGCGGCGGACAAGGACCATCAGACGCAACGTGCCTGGCACCGCGAACTCCTCGAAGCACAGCTGGTAGCCTCGGACGATCCGCGCATGGACATTCGCGGATACGAGTCTCACTCCATCGAGGGCTGGCGCGTCTTGATCAGCCAGGAGCTCTTCGAGAAGAACCGCGAGAACACCGCCAAGGCCCTCGTGATCCTGAAGGAACAGTTGGTCGATCTGCCAAAGCGCGTCCCGCCCCAGGCCGTGCATCACCTGCGCAAGATCCCGCTCTGGTTTTCGCCGATCTATCCCGAGTTCGGCTCGCGCGCAGAATATCATCCCGACCGCTCCTGGCTCGTCGAGAACAAGCGCAATCCGCTCATGGCCAAGGGCGTGGAATTCAGCATGGTCGATGAAATGGCCGAGGAGATCCGCCGTATGCCGCTCCTCACCCTGCATGAGCTCGCGCACGGCTACCACGACCAGATCTTTGGTTTCGACGGTCCCGCGATCAAAGCCGCCTTCGAGCGCGCGCGAGACTCCAAAACCTATGAGGCGGTGAAGCGCACGCGCGGCATTCCGGGTCAGAGCTACACCACCGAGAAGGCCTACGCCATGACGAACCAGATGGAGTACTTCGCGGAAGTCAGCGAGGCCTACTTCGGCCGCAACGACTGGTATCCCTTCAACTACATCGAACTGAAATCGCACGACCCGAAGGCGTTGCCGATCCTCGAGGCCGCGTGGGGCGGAGAGCCCCTCCGCAAGCATCTCGAAGTGACCGCGGTGCCGACTGCACTCAAGGCCGATCCCTTCTACAAGAAGTTCGTCGACGCCTACGGCTTGCCCGTTCTCTCATCAGAGAAAGTAAGCGACTATGCGTTGCGCGAGGCTGGCTTTCTCATCACCGAGATGCTGGTGCTGCGCCCGGATATTCTGAAAGCCATGATCGAGGGCGGCTCGCAGCTGCGCGTCATGGCTCACAACGAATACACCACCGATCTCCCCGGTTGGGATCACCTTGTGCCCAAGGACTACCGCGACGCACGGGCGCGGGGAATGGGCGGCAGCCTGAGAGATCCCCTCTGCTCCTGCGCAGAGGAAAATCTGCTCGGCTATCCCGGCGATCCATACTCGGCCGAGAGCATCGTGATTCACGAACTGGCCCACAACATTCACCTGCGCGGCGTGGTGCGCGTGGATCCAACCTTCGATCGACGCCTGGAGAAAACCTACGAGGCGGCCATGAAAAAGTGGCTCTGGGCCGGCAAGTATGCCTCGGTGAATCACTACGAATACTTCGCGGAAGGCGTGCAGTCGTGGTTCGACAACAACCGCCCTCCGGACCATGACCACAATCACGTCGACACCCGTGTGGAGCTCATCGAGTACGACCCCGCACTCGCGGCCCTGTGCAAGGAAGTCTTCGGCGAGACGGAATTGAAGTACACCAAGCCCACCACGCGCCTGCATGGGCACCTTGAGGGCTATGATCCGACCACGGCTCCGACCTTCAAGTGGCCGGAGCGCTTGAAGAAGACGCAGGCGGAGATCCGCCGCAAGGCGCTGGAGCGGGGCAAGAAGGCCAGGGAAAAGAAGAAGTGAGCGCTCGCATAATCGGGTGACCGGACATTGAAACGCAGAGGCGCGGAAGGACGCCGATGGGAAATTGATTGTATTATTGAGGCGAAGAGTTCGTAGGATTCGAGCCAAGCTCGTCCGTGCCATGAACCTCAAACCTTGCTCTGCAGTTCTTTGCGCCTCTGCGCTCTCTGCGTTGAGTCCTGCCCGCGCGGAACCGTTCGACTACCACAGCGTGCGTGGGCGCGAGACAAGGGGACCCGAGGCGGGCCTCCTGGAAGGCGAGCACCTTCCGATGCACGGGACGTCGAAGGTTCAGGGGATGAGGAATTATGGAGTGGGGTGGAGTGGCGATGCCCATTTGCTTTGGGAAGGGGAGGTCGGCGAGTCGATGAAGACTACCCTCTCGATCCAAAATGAGGGGCGCTATCGCCTCGCGGTGCGCCTCACCAAGGCGCCGGACTATGGAGTCTTCTCGTCTTTCCTGGACGGAACCAAGTTGCGGGAAGGGATTGATCTGTATGATCCCCGAGTGGCTCTCGACAAAGAAATTGACCTCGGAGTGGTTGACTTGAAAGCGGGCTCGCACGATCTCGTCTTCAAGCTCACGGGGGCAAATCCGAAGGCGAAGAAGTTCAAGGGGAAGTTGCAACTGATGGGCCTTGACTACCTGAAGCTGGTCAATCTCGCCCCGCCCAAACCGGTGGTCACGCAGAAACCGAAACTCGTGCCGAAGACGGAGAAACTCGTGGTCACTCTCGCAGAAATGCGGCCCGTAATGGCGACCTACTGCTTCAAGTGCCACGGCGACAAGGAGAAGGTGAAGGGCAAGGTGAACCTGAAGAAGCTCACCACCAGGGAGGCCTTCCTGGCGGACATCGAGCTCACCCGGAAGGTTGCCGAAGCGCTGGCCTACCAGGAAATGCCGCCGGAGGACGAAGAGCAGCTGCCCGAAGCAGTGCACCGCAAGCTCTCGGCCCTCTTTGACGGAATCCTCGCGGAGTACTTGAAAGCATCCGGCACGCTCAGGCCAGTCGTCATGCGCCGCATGAACCGCTACGAGTACAACAACGCAGTGCGCGACCTGTTGAAGCTGAAGGGCGATCTCTACCCCCTCCCGGAGAAGGTCATTCGCGGCGGCAATTATTTCAACCCGGCCTCGGGAAAATTTCCGGACGCGGTGCGCGTTTCCAATCGCGCCCTCGGCAAGAACCAGATCGAGCAACACATCCTCACCGGGGTGACGCCCTTCGCGATCGACCTGCAGGCCGAGCACGGATTCAACAACCGCGGCGACGAGTTGAGTGTCTCCCCCATCCTGCTTGAGAGCTTCCTGAAGCTCGGCCGCTCCATCGTGAACAGCCGGGAGTTCGACCGCTACTCAGGCATCGCCGGCACCTTCTTCGCCGCTCCCAGGGTGGCCGATCAAAAACTCTGGCCCATGATCGCAGAGCAACGCCTGCGCCCCTTCCTGGAGCGCGCCTTCCGCAGCCCCGTGCCCGACGAAACAGCTGGGCGTTATCTCCAGTTCTTCAGCCGGGAGTTGAAGCGTGGTGAGTCGTTCCAGCAGGCCATGAAAAGCGTGGTGGCCGGAATCCTCGCCTCGCCCCGCTTTCTCTACATCATCGAGCGCAAGCGCGACGCCACCAAGGAAGAGCCGCTCACCCCTCACGAACTGGCCACGCGGCTTTCCTTCTTTTTCTGGAGCAGCATCCCCGATGAAGAGCTGCTCGAGAAGGCTCGCAGCGGCGACCTGGTGAAGCCCGGGGTTTACGTCGCGCAGGTGAAGCGGATGCTGGAGGACCGCCGCAGCAAGGCCCTCGCCGAAAACTTCGCCCGGCAGTGGCTGCGACTCGACCAGCTCATCACGGCGGTGCCCGATTTCGACCGCTTCGAGATCTACTACTCGCGCCGGGGTTGCGAGCAGTGGAAGTTCGGCCTGCAGACCATGGTCGAACCGCTCCTGCTCTTCGAGAGCATCATGGTGGAGGACCGCTCCATCATGTTGCTGGTCGATTCGAACTACTCTTACCGCTCCGACGAACTCCAGTCCTGGTACAAGGACGAAGTGCCCTTCGGAAAGCGCGCAAACCGGGATCGCTTCAACACCGAAGCGCAGAGTTATCGCCGACGCACACTCGACACGCGCCGGGAAGGAGGGGTGATGACCTCCACGGCGGCGTTGACAATGACGTCCTCCCCCCTGCGCACCAACCCCATCCGCCGCGGGGCGTGGGTCGCCACCGTCATCTTCAACAAGCCGCCCCCTCCCCCACCGGATGTCGTGCCTGAAATCGAATCGGACGACGCCGTGATCGAGGCGACGGGACAGACCCTGCGCCAGCGGCTCATCGCCCACCAGGAGAACCAGAGTTGCATCTCCTGCCACCGGAAGATCGATCCCCTTGGATTCGCGCTGGAAAACTACGATGCGATTGGTCGCTGGCGGGACAACTACAGCTCCGGTCTCGCCATCGACGCGACCGGCGAACTCTTCGGCAAGCTCAAGTTCAAGGACGTGGTCGGTTTGAAGGACATTCTCCTCGAGAACCCCGAGTGGTTCATGCGTGCCTTCAGCGAACACCTCCTTTCCTACGCTCTCGGGCGCGAGCTCGACCTCAGTGACAAGCCGGCCGTCGACCAGATTGTGCGCCAGGTGATCGCTGAACATGGCAAGTTCTCCACGGTGGTTTCGGAGATCGCCTCCAGCTATCCTTTCCTTCACAAAACAAATCAGCTAGAACCGAGGAAAGCGAAGAAGCCATGATCCTCAAGCGAACGACCCTCTCCCGGCGCACGGTGCTCCGCGGTGCCGGCGCGACCCTGGCGCTGCCCCTGCTCGAGATCATGCAGAGCGGCAGCTTGGCAGCCGCCCCGGCCAGGGGGAAACCGCCGGTGCGCACCGCCTTCTTCTACATTCCGAACGGCGTGGTGCAGCGCGCCTGGCATCCAGTGGAGACCGGCACCGGTTTTGCGCTGAGCCCGACCTTGCAACCTCTCGCCCCGGTTCGCGAACACATCTCCCTCTTCACCAAGCTGGACCGCATCAAGGTGGCCGGCACCGACGGTCACGCCCAGGCCGGGGCCTGCTGGCTCAGCAGCGCGGCGCCCGACGAACTCTCGCCCGCCGGTTATCCGCTCAAGAAGACCATCGACCAGATCATTGCGGAGGAAGCGGGCAAGCATACCGCCTTCCGCTCGCTCGAACTCAGCTGCAACCCCTACGAGGACAACCGCGAGTCGGTCTACTTCGATAACATTTCGTGGTACGGACACGGGCATGTGGCGCGTTCGCTGCGCGATCCGCAGGCGGTCTTCAACCGCCTCTTCGCGGTGAAGGAGCACGCCGAACACGGAAGCGTGCTCGATCTCGTGATGGACGACGCCAAGTCACTCGACCGCGACCTCGGGAAAATCGATCGTGAGAAGCTCGACGAGTACATGGAGTCGGTCCGCACCGTGGAACTCCAGATCGAACGGGTGACCAAACGTCAGGCCGAGATCGACAAGCTCAAGATCGCCGCGCCCACCAAGCCGTGGCAAAGCATGACGCGCGACGAGTTCATCCAGGTCATGGGCGATCTCATGATCCTCGCCTTCCGGACCGACCTGACCCGGGTGGCCACCATCATGAGCAGCCCGGAGCGCTGGGGATCGCCCCTCAAGGTGCAGGGGCTCTTCGACAAGCCAGTCCAACACCACGGCATGACGCACGGCCAGGGCAACGAGCGCGTCCGCAAGGAACTGGAACGCCTCGACCGCTTTCACGTCGAGCAGTTCGCGAGCATCGTGGCGAAGATGGCAGAGGTGAAGGAAGGCGCAGGCACCCTGCTCGACAACATGATCTTTACCCTGGGCTCCGGCATCAGCGACGGCTCGCTCCACGTCTACACCGACCTGCCCACCATCGTGGCCGGCCACGGCGGGGGCGCGATCACCACCAATCGACACCTCAGGTCGAAGGGTGGCACTCCCATCGCGAACCTTTGGCTCGCAATGGCCCAGCTCATGGGCGTGCAGACAAATCGCATTGCAGACAGCACGGGGGTGATGAAGCTGGGATAATCGAGGGTTCCCCGGCTCGTCTTGGCATGATCGCAAAATGTGACGTGCCATAACGGATTTCGTGTGCTGCGATGCCGCCCTCCCGCGGAATGAAGATCAAGCTTGGCGACTACGGAATGGTGCTGGTGCTCCTGGCGCTG
>JAYGGC010000034.1:0-3215 GCA_046581525.1 Roseibacillus sp.
CGGGCCCGTACCCGTAAGGTCAAAATACTCAGCCGGGGGGCTTGGCCTTTGGAGACAGCACGAACTGGGAAGGAGACGGAACAATTCTTGGCCGAAGGACGACGCATGTTCTCAGAATTTGGAAGTCTGCACCTTGGATGCGGGGCGAGGATTCGCTACTACTACCGGGGTGCCGCGTGAAATCGACGATTCCAGTTTCTGGACACTACGAGGTGCAGAGGCCTCCCGGAGCGGCGGCATTGAAAATCACGCGCCCGCACGCTCCGGCCCGCGTGGTCTTGTTCGCGAATCTGTTGTCCAGGTAAGTTCTTGGAAAGTCATTCCTCCACCGCGGCAGGCTCCGGCATGTGCCCCTTGAAGCTGGAGTCCAGGGTCGCCCGCAAGGAGGCCCGGTATTCGGGTGGAAAGATTTCGTGTTCCAAGGCTGCAAGGAACGACTGGTAGCGCGCCAGGTAGTCAGGTGGGCGGTTGTTGCGACCGGCTTCGGGGAATCGATCCCGGTCGTCCAGACGGGCGCTGTCCGGCATGGCATTTCTGAGGGCATACCACGCCTGAGGTCGGCCATCGTCGTGTGGGAGACGGGTGGAAAGGAGCTCGGTAAGCTCCGGGGCGAGATGGGCATCGCCCCTCAGAAGATGGTATCTTATCATGCTTTCTCTCGAAATGCCATGCAGGGAGTTTTCCCGCACTGCTTGCAGGGCCTCTTGCGGATTCGCCCGCGCCCATTGCCACGCGGCAGCGCCTTGCACTCCGCCGATTGCGACTGACCGACCTTCGACAGGCATCCGTTGGGGCGGGGCCCAAGCCATGGCCGCTTCGATGTCATGGTTCATCCATGCCGCCGCGATCTGGATCGAGATGCCATCTCCGATCGGCCCGATTCGTTCCACGAACTTCTCTACCGTCGCGGCGTCGGGCAGACCGGAAAACAACCCCGCTACCATCGCACGGTAGGAGCCGCTTGAGCTTTCGTCGATTGGGTGGTCGCCATCGCGACGTGGGAGGAAGCTCCATGCCCGCTCCGGATCTTCGGCGGCTAGCTTCGCAAAGATTCGCTCGATGGCTACCGTTACCCATTTTGCGCGTGAATGTGCCAACGGAGAGCTGCTGATATTGTTCATGCGGTAGCGTGGATCTTCTGGAAGGCTGCGCAAATAGTTGAGGGCCTGCTCCGGTTCAATTGGACGGGAACCGCAGAAGATCGCGTAGAGGACCGAGTCCCTCACGTGGAAGCGTGATCGTTGTCCCTTGAGGTAGTCGAGGGCGGCATCGTGATCGCGCCTGGCCCACTCGGTAAAGAGAGCGGAACGAGTCCACACCAGGTAGCCCTCCTCACTCACCAGACCGATTTCATCGAGGAGCGCCACCAGGGTGGCATCATCCAGAGATGCGGCCAAGAGCCCGAAGTCCTCGAAGGGAATGTCTTGTTTTGGCTCCGTGGCGAGGAGATTGCGCAGCCCGCGGGCAGCTTCGCTGGAAGGCAGAGGGAGAGTCCTTCCGCTCTTGGCCGGATGCCGGTCCGAGGGGGTCTTCTCCCTGGTTGGGAAATTGCCGAGCGGAATCGCAAGCACTCCCAACAGAACAAAAGCCGGAATCAATAGAAGCGGGTGAAGACGTGCCCGGGGAGATCCGCCGTCGGCCGCCGTGCCAAGTGAATGGGAGCGCTCTCCGTCTTCGTGTTTCTGTTTGCGGGCCATTCGAGTGGTTTGGTTCGAGGATCCTAAGTGGACGACGGTGGTCGTAGGTCCGGTTATACGACGAGTGTCGTATGTTGGCAAGGGAGAGAATGCAAAAAGGGGGTCCCACTTTCAATCCGTGAGCACGGTCAAGGATGGTCACGATTTTTCAACCGGCCACACCGACGAGGCGCCTTGCCAAGAGAGGCTCTCCATCGTAGACCGGTCAGGATGAAGCTGAACCTGTTTATCCGGGTGGCCGCCTCGCTTGCGATACTTGGTGTTTGCGAAGCCGTTAATATCGAACTCGTCACGGTTGGCAATGACGGCAATCCCGCCCGGGGCTCTGGATTTGGCGCCGGTCAGGGCCATGTCGATTACGAATACCATATCGGGAAGTATGAGGTAACCTTCAACCAGTACCTTGAGTTCCTCAACTCGGTCGATCCCACCGGAGCCAACACCCTCGGATTGTGGCACGTGAACAACTGGCACATGGGACAAAACGATACGAGCGACTTCGGCTACGAGATTGCCCGGGATCTCAACCGTCCCGAGGGCCAGAAATACTACCTGCACCGCGGTCGCGGCGACCGCGCGCTGAAGAACGTCGATCTGCACGACGCCGCTCGCTTCGTGAACTGGCTCCACAACGGGCAGGGGAATGGAGACACTGAAACCGGATCCTACACCATGGCCAGTTTCCCGCAGGGCGCTCTCTCCCGGAACCCCGGATGGAACTACGCCATCCCCACCGTGGACGAGTGGTTCAAGGCCGCCTACCACGGAAATGACGGCGTGACCGGTAACTACTACGACTATGCCACTGCCTCAAATGAGGCTCCAAGCGGCACAACGATCAATGCTGATAATGGCAATCACAACTTCGTGGCCAATGTGGAAGTGGCCGGAGCAGGCAGTGCCTACGGAGTCTTTCACATGGCGGGTAATGTCCGTGAGTGGGCCGAGAACAGCACCGCTCGCGGAGCAGTCTACTACTTCAGTGGCGGATCGATCGACGGCCGTGCGGACCGTTTCTACAACTACGGCTGGAACAGCGAATCCTACGAAATCGGATTCCGCGTGATAGCCTCGATCGTGCCGGTTCCCACCCCGGACATCACGGTCGAGCAGCCCACCGGAACAGCGCTCGTGGATGGAGCCACCGCGGATTTCGGAGAGGTGGTGCAGAACACATCGCACACCCTCGCCTTTACGATCCACAATGACGGTGACGCGGATCTGACCGGGATCTCTCCAGCCTTCTCCGGTCCCGCCGCCGCCGAGTACGCCCTGACCACCGCCCCGGCCGGTTCGCTGGCCCCAGGGGCAATTACCAGCTTCATGCTGACCTTCACTCCCGTGCAGGGCGGAAACAGTGAAGCCACCCTGCACCTCGCAAGTAATGATCCCAACGAGAGCCCGTTCACGGTGGAACTCCGCGCCGCTGTGGTCTCGCTCAATGACGACGCCGATGGGGACGGAATGGGTGACCACGCCGAGTTCTTGCTCGCTGACCTGGGTTTCGACTGGCAGCTG